>CAMBWL010000031.1 GCA_945871625.1 Bifidobacterium breve | reverse complement strand
CATCATCCAAAAAGTCGTGTGGTGCGAATGTTCGCTGATCGAGTGCTACGTCGACCTGAATACTCGTAGCATCGCACTAGAATAAATCCACACCCCAAAAGAAAGCAAGAGGTTATATGTCGTTGTCGATTTTGCTCGTCGTAATAATTGTCGTGCTCGCTTCGTTCGTGGTGCTTTCGTACAACTCTTTGGTGCGTAGACGCAATCAAGTGAAGAATGCGTGGTCGCAGATTGACGTGCAGTTGAAGCGTCGAATCGAGTTGATTCCGAATCTTGTCGAGACGGTCAAGGGTTATGCAGACTTTGAGCAGAAGACTTTGCAACAGGTGATTGCAGCGAGAAATTCTGCGATGTCGGCGTCAAGTTCTGTTGCCAGCCAAGCTGGAGCAGATAACGCATTGTCGGGTGCGTTGCGACAATTATTCGCGTTGTCTGAGTCTTATCCAGACCTGAAGGCCAACGCCAGTTTCTTGAGTCTGCAAGAAGAACTAAGCAACACAGAAAGTCGCATCGCCTATGCGCGCCAGTTCTACAACGACGCCGTTTTGTCATACAACAACGCGGTGCACTCGTTTCCGAGTGTGGTCTTTGCATCGTTGTTCAAGTTCGAAGAGAGCGAATTCTTCGAAGCGACTGATGCCGAAAAAATTGCGCCGAAGGTGCAGTTTTAAAACCTCCGGTCATCTATGCACGATTTAATCTCCGCCAATAAGCGACGCTCGATATTTCTGATTCTCGGCTTCGTGTTGCTTACGGTTGCGGCCGGCGCAGCAGCCGGTCAAGTTTCTGGTAATCCGTTTTTTGGTACTTCGATCGCGATGATTATTTCTGCGGTGATGGCGTTCACCTCTTATTGGAAGTCAGACAAGATTGCGTTGCGGGTCAGTCGTGCCCAACCGGCCGACGAACAGACCTACAAGCGGTTGCATAATTTGGTTGAGGGCTTGTGCATCGCCGGTGGTTTACCCAAGCCGCGCTTGTACGTGATCGACGACCCAGCACCGAACGCTTTCGCCACCGGGCGAAACCCAAAACACGCGGCTATCGCCGTGACGAGCGGTCTACTTGAAAAACTTGATCGTGTCGAACTCGAGGGAGTCTTGGCGCACGAACTTTCACATATTCGCAACTACGACATCTTGGTTTCGACAATCGCCGTGACGCTCGTTGGCACAATTGCGATTTTGACAGACTTGGCGATTCGCATGATGTGGTGGAACGGCGGCCGAGTCAGTCGCTCGTCTGATCGTCGGAACTCGAGCAATCCGCTTGCGCTGATTGGTTTTGCATTGCTGATAATCGCCCCGATTATCGCCCGCATAATGCAAGCCAGTGTGAGTCGTCGCCGCGAATCATTGGCTGATGTTTCTGCCTGTCAGTTGACTCGGTATCCGCCCGGTTTGATATCCGCATTAGAAAAACTTCAAGCAGATAGCACAGTGACGCATTCAGCCAGTATGGCTACAGCTCATATGTGGATCGAACAGCCTTTGTCGGGGGTGAATGACGCAGGCCGGCTAGGTGGATTTCATAAACTGTTTAATACCCATCCACCGCTCTCTGAGCGAATAGCAACCTTAAGGGAGATGTAGAAATGCCAAGTTTTCGAAACAAAAAGTTTTTGGTGTTGTTCGTTGCGGGTGTAGGTGTCGCTGGGTGCAGCGGCTCTTCAAGTTCAACTGAGATGAGTGATGCGTCAGTCGTAGACACGAGTGTTGCCGAAATCACAACGACCACGACGACGATTCCGATTGTTCGGGCACCGTTGACCGGGGCACAGGCGCCTGATGAATCTGTGATTGGACGGCCGGCGATGATCGTCAAGATTGATAACCACCCAAAGGCGCGACCACAGTGGGGTTTGAATCAGGCTGACATCGTGTTCGAAGAAAATGTCGAGCAGTTGACCCGTTTCGCCGCAGTGTTTCAATCGCAAGGTAGCGACCCGGTGGGGCCGGTGCGTAGCGGTCGGTTGCAAGACATCGATCTTGTTTCATCTTTGAATGGCCCGTTGTTTGTCTGGAGCGGTGGTAACGCGGGTGTCACCGCAAAGATTCGCAAATCAACCTTGATCGACCTGAGTCATTCGATTGCCAACGAAGCCGGCGGTTTTAGACGCGAGTCAAGTCGCGTGGCACCACACAACTTGGTGGCAGATACGACAAAACTTTGGACACTTGCAAAACCAGATGCCAAACCACCCGTGCCACAGTTTGAATATCGTGCCGATGATCAGGCCGTACCGACAGATGCCAAACCTGCTGGTGCAGTAAAAATTTCGATGGATGGCGTGGATGTGATGTGGGAGTGGAGCCCCGAGGTTTTGGCGTTCGTGCGTTCGCAAGATGACAAACCGCACGTCGACATGCAAGATGTTCGGATCAACGCGTCAAATGTCATCGTGTTGTCAGTGACATACGGCAAGTCTGGTTCGAGTCCGGTTGCCAAGACTCTTGGCAGTGGTGAAGTTTGGGTTTATACGGCAGGCGCTTTGATTCAAGGTTCATGGGAGCGCACTGATCCGTTGAAGCCGTTTGTGTTTAAAGACACAAAGGGCGCTGTAATCAAACTCACACCTGGTCGTACATGGGTTGAAGTAATTCGGGCAAAGTCGGCGGCACATATTCCTGCGGGGATTGATGTCACCAGCGTCGCTTATCCGTAACACAACCCGAGTTCGCGCTCGCTACTATTGAAACAAATAGTTGAAGGGTTGTCTCATGGCAAAACGCGAAACTGAAAACCCAGGCAAGTCGGCCACCGGGTCGATGCTCGTCAAACGTGGTCTTGCAGAAATGCTCAAGGGCGGCGTGATCATGGACGTGGTTAATCCCGAGCAGGCCAAGATCGCCGAAGACGCGGGTGCGTGTGCAGTGATGGCTCTTGAGCGAGTGCCGGCAGACATTCGTCGAGACGGTGGCGTGGCGCGAATGAGTGACCCAGAGATGATCACCGGCATTCAGGCCGTTTGTTCAATACCAGTTATGGCCAAAGCGCGAATCGGTCATTTTGTTGAAGCACAAGTTCTTGAATCGCTCGGCGTCGACTTTATTGATGAGAGTGAAGTTTTGACACCAGCAGATGAAGCTCACCACATTGACAAGTTGAAGTTCACCGCACCGTTCGTCTGCGGCGCGACAAATCTTGGCGAGGCATTGCGTCGCATTAGTGAGGGCGCGGCTTTGATTCGTTCTAAGGGCGAAGCCGGAACCGGCAACATTGTTGAAGCGGTGCGCCATCTTCGTTCGATCATCGGTGACATTCGAAAAATTACACAAGCCGACTCGGCAGAACTTTTTGAATGGGCCAAGCGACTGCAGGCGCCGTTGCCATTGGTGCAAGAGATAGCCGAAACAGGATGGTTGCAAGTGCCGTTGTTTTGTGCTGGCGGTATCGCCACACCAAGCGACGCGGCGTTGGCAATGCAACTTGGGGCACAGGCAGTTTTCGTCGGCTCGGGCATTTTCAAGAGCGATGATCCCGCGCCGCGAGCCAAGGCGATCGTCGAAGCGACAACTCACTTTCGAGATCCCGATATCATCGCCAAGGTGAGTCGAAATCTTGGCGTGCCAATGACCGGAATCGGCATGGACAAAATCGAACAACGTTATGCAGAGCGTGGCTGGTGAGCGATTCGAGGCCTCCGGGTTATGCGAGTTTCACAAAATAGTGCGACAAAAGTCGTCGGAGTTCTAGCGCTTCAAGGTGCATTTAATAGTCACGAGCGAATGCTTAGTGAACTTGGCGTTGCAACACAAGAGGTCAGAACCCCACAAGATTTGGCGGTCGTTGATGCGCTGATCATGCCCGGCGGCGAGTCGACGACGATGTCCCAGTTGCTTGAGTCATCAGAGTTGTTTGAGCCGATAAAAAAAGTGATTCACGAAGGCATGCCAGTTTTTGGCACATGTGCAGGGATGATTCTTCTGGCCAAGACGATCTTCGATGGGCGTGATGATCAAGTTTCATTCAATGCGATCGACATCGAGGTGCAACGCAATGCCTATGGTCGCCAAGTCGACAGTTTCGAAGCCGAGATTCAAGTCGAACGACTTAATGATGCGTTTCACGCCGTGTTCATTCGTGCGCCGCGAATCCTCAACTTGTCTCCGGACGTCGAGGTCTTGGCGAAGTTCGGCTCGGATGTAGTTTTGGCCAGGCAAAAAAATGTCTTGGTTGCCGCGTTTCACCCGGAGCTCTCCGAAGATAAGCGCATTCATGAGATGTTTGTAAAGGAGATTTAGCGATGTCAGGTCACTCTAAATGGGCAACTATCAAGCACAAAAAAGCTGCGATTGACAAAGTTCGTGGCAAAACTTTTGCCAAACTTTCTCGATTACTAGAAGTCGCTTCACGAGAAGGCGGAGGAGATGTTTCGATAAATGCCGCACTGCGCACGGTGGTGTCAAAAGCAAAAGCGGCACAAATGACGAACGAAGCGATTGATCGGGCAATTAAGCGGGGCATGGGAGAAACCGACGGCAAAGTTTACGAGTCGGTGACTTACGAAGCGTATGCCCCAGGTGGTGTGGCGATGTTGATCGATATTCTCACGGACAATCGCAACAGGACAGCCGCCGACGTGCGAATAATTTTTTCAAAGCAAGGTGGATCAATGGCCGCACCCGGCTCGGTCGGTTGGCAGTTTTCGCGCAAAGGCGTGATTCTCGTCGCAAAGTCAGCCAGCGAAGAAGAGTTGATGACAATCGGTCTCGATCATGGACTAGACGACATCACTGCCGACGAAGAAATGTGGCACATCACCAGCGAACCCAGTCAGGTCTACGAATTGAAAGCGGCGTATGAGGCGGCGAAAATTTCCGTGAGTTCGGCGACGACAACGATGCTCTCGTCGAATACTGTTGCTGTTACCGACCCCGCCGAAGCGAAAGCGATCTTGAAAATTATGCATGAACTCGACGACAATGACGACGTTCAAGATGTCTATGCTAATTTTGATATTTCTGAAACTCTGATGCAGGAAGTTGGTTAACTCATGGAATCTTCGCGACCACTCGAAGTTGGGGATGTTGCTCCTGACTTCACGTTGCCTGGCACATCCAACCAGAACTATTCATTGTCGCAATTTCGTGGCCAGACAGTCGTCTTGGTTTTTTATCCGGGCGACGCGACCATGGTGTGCACCAAGCAATTGTGTTCCTATAACCAAGAGCTACAACAGTTCAAAAAAGTAAACGCCCAGATCCTGGCGATATCCGCACAAGACATGGCCAGCCATGAGGATTTCAGCACCGCGCAAGGGTTCGGGTTTCCGTTACTTTCGGATACTGACAAGACGGTGGCCAACCTCTATTCGGTAGTTGGATTGCTGGGTTTACCACGACGAAGCGTTTTCGTAATCAATGCCGATGGTGTCATTAAATATGCTCATCGGGCCCTTTTGGGTTTGACTTTTCGACCTGTCAGCGAACTTATCGAGGCAGTCGCCACTGCCTAGACAGGCACATACTAAGATGAACATATGTTCGCCCCGCATCCAAGCAGCGTTCTTGGCATTGACCCCGGTTTGACCAGGTGTGGTTACGCAGTGTTGCGAGTGTCTGGAAATACCGAAGTTTCGCTGACTGCTTTAGGGGTGCTGCGCACCAGCTCCGAGAAAGATCTACCTAATCGTCTGGCCGAGATAGCAACCGAAATTGACGCATTGCTCGACGAGTATCAACCATCCGTGGTCGCCGTTGAGCGAATATTTTTTCAAGCCAATGTGCGCACGGCGATGAGCGTCGGACAAGTCAGCGGTCTTGTGTTGAGTGCTGCAGCCCGTCGTGGTCTCGAAGTCGCGCAATATTCGCCGAATCAAGTCAAACTTGCGATAACCGGGTGGGGTGACGCCGATAAAGCTCAAGTACAAAAGATGGTCAAGCAACGCCTTAAGTTGAATTCAATTCCCAAACCTGCAGATGCCGCCGACGCTGCGGCGATTGCGTTGTGTCATATTGCTTCTAGTCCATTGGCGGCAAAAATCGCCCAGTCCATTGGCGGCAAAAAATGATCGGATCATTGCGCGGGGTGGTGCTCGAGCGCACAAGTGACTCCACCGTTCTGATCGAAGTGAGTGGTCTTGGCTATCTAGTGCATGTCACTCCGCGCGCACTGGGTGAACTTGAACCAACATCCAAAGCGTTTGTTTATGTGCATCACCATGTTCGTGAAGATGCGCAAACTCTTTATGGTTTTTTGGACCGTGACGAAAGAAGATGCTTTGAGGTTCTCATTGCAACCCACGGGGTTGGGCCAACTATGGCGATGGCGGTCTTGGCTACACATTCACCCCGTGCGCTGGTTGACATCGTCGCCGGTTCTGACATTGCAGCTTTGACGCTCGTCTCGGGTGTCGGCAAAAAAACTGCAGAGCGACTGTTGATCGAATTGAAGAATCGATTGAATCTGAACATTCTCGAATCGTCGAACAATCTGGTTGGTTCGTCAAGTGTTAGTGACGTACGTGACGCACTTGCGGGCCTGGGTTATTCGGCCGAAGAGATTCGTGATGCATTACGAGAGTTGAGCGTGAGCAACGATTCAGAAGTAATGTTGCGCGAAGCGCTCAATCTGTTGGGGGTACGCCGTGCGTGAAGAATTTACCGACCCTGCGATTACTACAGACCCCACGGATCTCGACGATATTGGTTTGCGTCCCAAGTCGCTCGCTGATTTTGTCGGACAACGCGAATTGAAAGAGCATCTCGGCATAGTTTTAGAAGCCGCACGCAAGCGAGAGCAATCGGCGGATCATATTTTGTTGGCTGGTCCACCCGGCTTGGGCAAGACGACGATGGCCGGCATTGTGGCCAGCGAGATGTCGGCAAAAATTCACATTACCTCTGGTCCCGCCCTCGAACGCGCTGGTGATTTGGCGGCGATTTTGACCAAACTAGACACCAACGATGTGTTGTTCATCGACGAGATTCATCGCCTGTCCAGGCAGGTCGAAGAAATTTTGTATCCGGCGATGGAAGACTTTCAAATTGACATCGTCGTCGGCAAGGGGCCTTCGGCGTCTTCGATTCGTTTGACGTTGCCCAGATTCACCCTGATTGGGGCAACCACTCGCACGGGCATGATCACCGGCCCGTTACGAGATCGATTCGGACTCGTTGCCAGACTCGACTTTTATGAAGTGGATGAACTCGAAAAAATCGTTTTGCGGACGGCTCGAATATTGAAAGTGCCAATCGACAAGGGTGGTTCACATGAAATCGCCGGACGTTCACGCGGCACCCCAAGAATTGCCAACCGGTTATTGCGTCGAGTTCGCGATCACGCCGAGGTTCGTGGTGATGGTCAGGTCACGCAAGCCAGCGCACGCCGAGCACTCGAAGTTTTCGGTGTTGACGAATTAGGTTTAGACAAAGTTGACCGAGCGATCTTGTCTGCCCTGTGTCGCCAATTTGCCGGTGGGCCAGTCGGGCTCTCGACGTTGGCCATTTCTGTCAGCGAGCAGACCGAGACGATCGAAGACGTTTACGAGCCTTTTTTGATTCAGCAGGGTTTGTTGGTGCGCACGCCGCGCGGCAGGGTGGCGATGCCATTGGCATGGCAGCATCTCGGGCAAACGCCGCCCGAAACGGCTCCTGAATTATTTTAAGATCAGTGTCTCGTGCGCATCGAAGACTTTGATTACCACTTACCAAGCGAACTAATCGCGCAAACACCCATTGAACCGAGGGATGCAGCGCGACTGTTGGTCGATCAAGGTGCAAATGGCACGTTGCATCGGCAAATAAAAAATCTGCACGAATTTTGTCGGCCTGGTGACGTGATCGTCGTCAACGACACAAAAGTTATGCCAGCGCGTCTGCGGCTGAGGCGAAAGTCGGGTGGTTCGGCAGAAGTATTGTTGCTCGAGCAAAACAAGACCGCGCCGTGTTTATGGGAGGCGCTGGTTCGACCTGCCAAGCGGCTAAAACTCGGCGAGACACTTTTCGCCAGCGACAATTCTGAAATCGTGCGCATTGGCGCGCGCACTGACGCGGGCGACACATTTGAGGTAGAACTTTCAGGTCAAACTCAATCTGAAATTGAAGAATTGCTGTTGCGATACGGCGAGATGCCATTGCCCCCATATATAACCGAGCGTCTCGAGCAGCCAGATCGCTATCAAACGGTTTATGCCAATAGACCATCCTCGGCGGCCGCTCCGACGGCAGGTTTGCATTTCACGCCAAAGCTTCTTGATGAGTTAGGACAACTTGGCGTCAAAGTGTTGCGCGTCGAATTGACCGTGGGTTTAGATACTTTCGCACCAGTCACAGAGGCGAACCCGCTAGATCACCCGATGCACAGCGAACATTACCGAGTGAGTCAAGACACGCTCGACGAGTGCAAGAACGCAAACCGTGTCATTGCTGTCGGCACGACAGCCACTCGCGCTCTCGAGTCGGCGGCAACCAGTGGCTTGTTGACGGGTCGGACAAAGATGTTCATTTCGCGCGGCTATGAATTTAAAGTCGTAGATATGTTGTTGACGAATTTTCACATGCCACGAACCACGCTGTTGATGATGATCGAAGCGTTCGTCGGCCCACGGTGGCGAGAGATCTACGCCACGGCGATCGCCGAGCGTTATCGGATGCTCTCATTTGGTGACGCGATGCTTTTAGATCGTCATCTGTAGGGCACGCCGGATTTGTAACCAAGATCTCGGTACGGTGTAATTAAATGTTTGCCGTTAAATTTCGCGAAATTGCACGCGACCAGTCTGCGCGAGCAGGTGTGGCCACTACTGCCCGTGGAGACTACGAGACTCCGTGCTTCATGCCGGTCGGCACCAGGGGTGCGATTCGACATTTGAGCGCCGAAGACTATGAACAACTGGGTGCACGAATTGTGTTGGGCAATACATATCACTTGATGTTGCGACCCGGTGCGCAAGTCGTCGCTGACCTTGGGGGACTCGGCGCATTTTCGGGATGGAAGGGTTTGACTCTTACGGATTCTGGTGGGTTTCAAGTTTTTTCGTTGAATCCAGATGTTGACGATCACGGTGTTTCATTTCGCTCGACCTATGACGGTTCGTTGCATCGATTCACGCCGGAGTCGGCTGTCAAGACTCAACAACTAATCGGTGCAGATATTCAAATGGTGTTAGATGTTTGTGCGGCATTGCCTTCGACCGATGATGTAATCAAACTGGCGCTGAGACGAACATCAAGTTGGGCCAAGCGTGCAAAGGCAACGCATACTCGTGACGACCAAAGTTTGTTTGGCATCGTGCAGGGCGGAATCGACCCTGATCTTCGCCGAGAGAGTGCCA
>CAMBWL010000030.1 GCA_945871625.1 Bifidobacterium breve | reverse complement strand
CCGACGACTTTAATTTTTTTATCGGTAACTGCGCCCGAAAGAGAAAGATCGCCCGTCAGTACATCGGCCCAGGTGTCGAGACTGCAGTCAATCGTGATAGGTGCTTCGTTGCCATCAGTGGGGCAGGCAATGCAATTTCTAATGTGCAGACCTGTCGGCTCGCAGTCGACAAAGTTGAACCGAAGATGCATGTCAATGCCTATTGCTCGTTCTGGCACCAGTAATACTCGCAAGATGTGCACGGCGTTGGCGCTTGTTGACGACAAAATTTGTTTGCGCGAGAGACGGTGTTGATTGAAGCGAGTCAGATCAAAGGTGCCATCAAGGTGTCTAGCGCGTGCAAGACACCAGTTGCGAATATTGGCGGCCGTCGTGCGTTGGGCGATACCGCGCAAAGATTTGGCCAAAAGTAGTTTGTCGACCGTGTCGACTTCGGTGCTGTTGACGAGCCACGAACTGAGTTCGCAAGCCCATCGCAAATCGTCGCTGTCAATAGCCTCGGTCGCCTTTTGACGGACGATTTCGCGGCCACCGAAACCCGCGATCATGCGATTTGAGTGCTCGACTCTGGGCAAGGGAAACAAGTTCGCAGGGTCACCGTCAAACCAGCCGAGCAAACCAGTGCGGATCTGTCGCACGTGATGCTCTGCGACACCGTAAAACTCTGAGGTCAAATTGTCGTCGTCAAAGAAGTCTGGCAGGCGAATTGTGTGAGCGAGTTCGGTGCTTGTGAAGCCACGATTTGTCAAACGAACTGTTTGATCCCACAAAAACTGAATCGAGTCGCGGTACTTGGTGACGCGTTGCAAGATTTCGGCGTTGCCGCTGATCGGCATGCCGTGCGCGCCGACGAGATGATCTGACTTAAGTGAAAGCAAATGGTCGAGGCCGGTGAGCATGATCCGTGGGTCGCGGTATTCTTCACCGCGAATTGCAAAAATATTAAATAACACGGGCCAAACAAGATTGTTTACCGCACAGCCAAGTGACTTAAACCAGTATGTGACTGAGTCGTCGGCGTCAGAGGGCGCCGGCATTACGTCGATATTCAGACCGGCAACTTTTATCGTGCACGGCGAGTCGAAAGTATGTATCGGCTCGATGAACCCGTTGGTTTGCGTCTTGTGTTCAGGATTTCGATAAAAGCGACCTAGCCCAACATTGACGTTGCCGTCTGGGCCATCGGGGGGCAAAGTGATTGCAAATTGTTCGACCAGGCCGCGACTGTAACTTGGGGCAATTTCAGTTGCGATGCGAACGCGGTTATAGGCGATCTTTTTGTGGCCATAGATTTCGACTTTCTTGTCTGGCGAAGCATCAATTACGGCTTGTGTGCCAGCGACATAATGAAAGTGCGTATATAGCACCGCAACAATTGGCTTTTTAGTATGCGTCCGCAGTTCAGAAATAGCGGCACGCATTTCTTCATTTGATTCGCCTGTATCAATTGCGATGATGCCATCAGGTGCGTCGATGAAGGTTTGATTCGAGAGACCGTTGCCGACCAGGCACCAGACGTGATCGCTGACTTTATAGAAGTTTCGAACAAGTCGCTTTGAGTGTTCGACTAAATCACGATGAGCAACGTGTCCAGCATTTGTGGTGATGGTCGTGTTCGAGTTTGGCTCGAAACTGCGGCCCCGTTTCGTCACGACGAACTGTATTCGCCCAGAACTTGAGCTGGATCTGTCGAAACTGAGTCGGGCCAGTTCGAATACCAGATATCGGCTGCCGAAGTGCCAACATGCAAAGGCGGTCGATCAAAACCGTCAATTGGTTTGAGCAACGGTTTGACCATGACATCAAATCTAGGCTTGGAAAAAAATGGAAACGATTGACGGGCCTTTCCTGAGTTATTGAACACTCTGTGCGGCGTCGAAATCAAACGACCGCCACTCCAGAGTTCGAGCATGTCACCAACGTTTAGCACCAAACCGTCTTGCGGGCATTCAGCACTGATCCACTCGTCGGCACGATTGCGAACCTCGAGGCCACCGATCGGGTCGTGGGCTAGCAGCGTCAGCAGATTGAAATCTTTGTGAGGATGAATGCCCCAAGTGTCGCTTTGCGGGGGCATGGGTGGATAGTTGAGCAGGGTCATATTCGTCAGCGGGTTAGTCATGCTTGCCAAGATGATGTTGGCATCTACGTGTAACTGTGAGCAAAGGGCGATGATTAAGCGCTCACTTACATCTGTCAGCGCTCGCCAATATCTCATAACTGGCGTTTTGATATCTACGTCGATGCGGGGCCATTTGTTGGGACCATAAAGCGGACTTGCCCGACAAATCGGATCATTCGGGTCGGTTTCGTTGTGCAACTTCCATGCTTCGTATTGATCGGCTTTGCCTTTGCCCGAGTTCGGCGTGAAATAGCCGAGCGGCACAAAGCCACGGTAATTGCCTTTAACAACCATGTCCTGCATCAAAAACTCACGCGGTGTTTCAAAAACTTTTGAAACTGCTTGGCGCATGTCGTCGACAATTTTTTCGCCGACACCATGATTGGTGATTACGGCGAAACCGATTTCGCTGAGTGCCGAATAGAGATTGCTCGCCGCATCGTTGTAATTTGCGTTCGAGGTGCTCTTCAGCGCCGAGATGTCGATAATCTCGAGGCGCTTATTGAGCGAATTCATTTACTCTGGCTTGGTGTTTTGAACGTGTTGAAAGCCAAAGCGACCTTTGATGCACAGGTTGCCGTGCGTTACTGAGTGGTCGCTTGGCGAGGTGACTTTGACGATTGTGTTGTCTTGCACATGCAGGGTGAGTGCACAACCAACACCGCAATACGGACAAATCGTGTCAGTTTGAGTTTGTTCGGGTTCGTTCCAGGTGCCGGCTTGACGCATGTCGTATTCACTAGTGAACATCAGCGCGCCAGTTGGGCAAACTTGAATGCAATTACCGCAATAAACGCACGCCGAATCAGTCAGGTCGACAGCAAACTCGGTTGAAATTCTGGTGTCAAAGCCGCGACCGGCAGTTGTGATCGCGAAAGTGTTTTGCCACTGCTCGCCGCAAGCGTCTACACACTGGTAACACAAAATGCATTTCGAATAGTCGCGTATATAAAGCGCATTGTCGATCTTGACGGGTTGGTGCACCGTCTCGGCGGTTTGGCCATCTGGTGGATGATGATGACCCGTGACGGCATCGTCGCGGTTGTCATGATGATACGACGGCGCACCGAACCGCGAGGGTTTCGCGTCGTAACTTTGATTCCATTTCGCGACATTTTTTGTCAACGACAAGTCGACCGATGAACCGAGAAGTTCGAGCACGAGTTTGCGACTGTGGGTTGTGCGCTCTGAGTCTGTTTTGACCACCATGCCGGCCTCGACTTTGCGCGAACAGCTTGGCACGAGTGTGCGTGAACCTTCAAGTTCGACCATGCAGACCCTGCAGGCATTTTTGGGTGTAATTGTGTCGCCGTAACAGAGAGTGGGGATCTCTTTGCCTGATGCGCGGCAGGCATCGAGAAGTGTTGAGCCTTCTGGTGCCGTAATTTTTTTACCGTCGATCGTCAGTTCGATACTTTTGCGAACCTGAAGGCCGGTTGTGACTTGCGTGCTCATGCTGAAAATACTTTAAGTCGTGTCAGGGCAGAGTCGATGGCATTGTGCGCGGTTTGACCTAAACCACAGATGCTGGCGTCGCGCATAACTTGGCCGAGATCGCGCAACAATTGCAGATCAATCGCCGCGTTGTTGGTGCCGGATGACTTGACCAAACGGGCAAGGGCTTCTTGTTGTCGCACTGTGCCGACTCGACATGGCACGCATTGGCCGCATGACTCGTCACGAAAGAATGCGGCGATGCGTTGCAGTTGGTCGACCATGTTTGCACTTTGATCGAGCACCATCACCACGCCTGAGCCGAGCGTCGTGCCTGCGGCCCTCGCTGCTTCAAGAGTTAGCTCGAGGTCGAGATCTTCAGGACCAACAAAACCACCAGCGGCACCGCCCAGCAACACGGCCTGTATCTGCGAGCCTGGTTTGAGCCCGTCGGCAAGGTCTATCAGTTCTCTCAATGTGGCGCCGAAATTTACTTCATAAACACCTGGCTTGTTGACGGCGCCCGAGACGCAGAAAAGTTTCTTGCCTTTAGAGCCAGTTGAGCCCCACGACGCATATTTCTCGCCAGAATCATTGATGATCGGAAGAACATTGAAGAGTGTTTCGACATTGTTGACCACAGTTGGTTTGCCGAAGAGACCGACTTCAACTGGAAACGGCGGCTTGTTTCGTGGCTCGCCGCGGTACCCCTCGATCGAATTAAAAATAGCCGTTTCTTCGCCGCAAATGTACGCGCCAGCGCCCCTGAAAATTGTGATGTCAAAATTAAAATCAGTGTCGAGAATATTGTTACCAAGATATTTTTTGTTACGTGCGACTTCGACGGCATTCGTCAAGTTGCGCAACGCGCGCGGGTATTCGCCTCGCAAATAGATGTAGCCGTGTTGACAACCCGTGGCGAATGCCGCAATCGTCATCGACTCGATCATCGCGAATGGGTCACCCTCCATAAGCACTCGGTCTTTAAATGTGCCAGGTTCTGATTCGTCGGCGTTGCAAATTAGATATCGAGTCTTGACCGGTTGAGATGCAACTGCTGCCCATTTTCTGCCGGTTGAAAACGCGGCACCACCGCGACCGACTAATCCGGACGCAGTCACTTCAGCGATTACATTTTCTGCTCCAATTGCGAATGCCTTGCGCAAGGCCTTATAACCATCATTGGATTCGTAGTCGACGATGCTAAGAGGGTCGACGATGCCGATTCGCGAAAGCAACACCAGTGATTTGTCCGGAGTTTGCGGTGCTGCTTGCGCGATTGGCTGTTCGGTTGGTGCGCTTTTGCCCGCTATAAGTTCTGCAATTTGAGTTTTTGTCGCCGGTGCGAGAACTTCTTGGCGAACGGTGACACCAGTTTCGATTACGAGTACTGACGGTGCGCGTTCGCATGTGCCGAGACAAGGTGATGGAATTGCCCCTTCGGGAAGTGTTTCTTCGGTGCAACCTGACGCCGCGCGACAGGCGAGGTCAATGCAAACGTGAACTTGGCGGGCAGGTCGTTCGTTGGTGTCAAATAGCGCATAAAAAGTAGCGACACCGTAGATCTCGGCCGGTGCGATATCGAGGCGCTGAGAAATATAATTAATTGCACCACGGCTGATGAAGCCGACTCGATCGTTGACGCTATGCAGCGTTGGCAACAGCAAGTGTCGTAACTTGCGTAATTCTCCGCCGCCACGCGAAACGCGTAGCCCTGATTCGTCACGTTGGGCGCCTTGCGAAGTTTCGGAGGGCTGGCCAAGTAGGGAGTCGACAGCCTGACGTTCTTCGGCGTTGGCCGTACCTGATGCGATTTTGAGATCCATTGCCTCATTGACTTTACGACTTAAATCACCAAGATGGCGACTTGTCTATTATTGGATACGTATATATGTCTACAACTTTTGTTGCCGCAGCTGATTTTGTAGATCTAGATAGATACCCGATCGATCGTGATTGCCAAGCACGCCGTGATCTGCTCACAAGCGCACAGGCTCTGATTGAAGCCGATGGCTGCGCCGTGCTCAAAGGGTTTGTTAGACCTGAAAAGATCGACGAATTAATTGTCGAAAGTGACAGAGTCGAGAAGTTTGGCCACCGTAATTTCACACGGACGAACCCATATTTTCTTCCAGATCGCGAAGACTTGCCAAGCACGCATCCGCTGCGCAGATTTTATGATCGGTCGAATGCGTTCGTGCCCGCCGACACCCTGGGCAGCGACAGCATCTTGCGGGCGATATTCGAGTGGCCGGCATTTTCTCCGTTTATCAAAGAAGTGCTGCAAGAAGAGAATTTTTTTCCATATGCCGACCCGTTGGCTGATGTAGTCGTGAATCTTGCCGAGGAAGGTGGCGGGTTTCCATGGCATTTTGATACGAACAATTTCACCGTGACGCTGGCGATTCAAAATGCTGAATCGGGAGGCGAGTTTGAATACAGCCCGATGGTGCGTTCATTGACCGAAGAAAACTACGGAAAAGTTCAGCGAGTTCTGGATGGTGACAAGTCGATGATTAAAACTGTGATTCTTGAGCCTGGAGATCTACAAATCTTCAAAGGTAGATATTCGTTGCATCGTGTTGCGCCACTTCGAGGTAAGCGAAAGCGATATGTCGCAATTTTTAGTTATGTCTCTGAACCTGGAATGGTGAGTAGCCCACAACGAGCCAAAGAGCTTTACGGCAGAGTTCTGCCGATACATCTCGAGCGCGCAGGCTTGCGTGCCGATGCGTTGATTGATTGAATCTGCACCGTGAAGGCAATTGTCACCACGGGTAATGGCGGCTACGACAAGCTTGTCTACAAAGATGTGCCTAAACCACTTGTTGGTGCCGGTGAAGTTTTAATTCAGGTTTTGGCGGCGGGTGTCAACAACACTGAGATCAACACTCGAGTGGGCTGGTATGAAAATGGTGGATGGGATGTAGCAACGCCATTCCCATTTATTCAGGGCACCGACTGCTGCGGAAAAATAGTTGAAGTCGCTGATGATCAAGAAGCACGACTTGTTGGTTCACGCGTGTTGGTGCGACCATGCATGCGGCCCGATGGCTTTGGCTCGCTGCGCAATATTTGGATGGGCTCAGATTTCGACGGTGCTTTTGCTCAGTTGGTAAAAGTGCCGGCTAGCGAGGTGTTTGTAATTGAGTCGAATTGGAGCGATGTCGAGTTGGGCTCGATTCCGTGTAGTTATGGTTCGGCTGAGAACATGTTGCTGCGAGCGAAGGTTTCAAAGAGCGATCATGTTTTGATTGCTGGAGCGTCGGGTGGTGTTGGTTCGGCTGCCGTGCAATTGTCAAAGCTTCGCGGTGCACGGGTTGTGGCGATCGTTGGCGCCGACAAAGCCAAACATGCGATTGAAATTGGTGCCGACAAGATTGTCGAGCGAGGCACTGACATCGCCGCGGCTTTGGGCGAAGAAACCATCGATGTTGTCGTTGACAATGTTGGTGGCCAAGATTTTGAGTCGATGCTGAAAGTGCTTCGTCGGGGCGGGAGATATGTCTCGTCGGGGGCGATCGGTGGGCCAGTCGTGAATCTCGACCTGAGAACTTTCTATTTGAAAGACTTAACCCTGATTGGTTGCACTGCGTGGGACGAGCCAGTGTTCAAAAACCTTGTTTCTTACATCGAAAAAAATCAAATCAAGCCACTCGTGGCAAAGACATTTGCTCTGCAAGATATCGCCAAAGCCCAAAGCGAGTTTCTCGAGAAGAAGCACTTCGGCAAGTTTGTTTTAGTGCCAGAGCACTAACAAGTCACAGTGCCGGAGCACTAGAAATTATTATTCGCCGGCAATCGGCATTTTTTCTTTAATTCGCTCGATTTTCACGGCCGCTGCTTTGAATTCTGCAGTACCCGATTTTGGATCAGTTGCATCGATGGTTATCAAGTTTGTGTTCACCTGGTCAGGGAAGTGCATCGACATGAACACGAGACCAGGTCGCAAACTCTTGTCGATGCGCACGGGCACTTCGAGTGAACCTCGCAAAGAACTGACGCGAACGATCTCAGCGTCGCGCACTGAAAGCTGTTCGGCATCTTCAGGCGAAACGTCGATTGTTTCGCCAAAACGCAAGGGGCTATCGAAACCGCGGGTCTGAACGCCGGTGTTATACGAGTCGAGTCTTCGACCAGTTGTCAGTCGCAACGGAAACTCTGGCGATGTGGCTTCAACTGGTGGTTCGTCGATCACGACACTGAACGGCGCCAATCGGCCGCGCTTGGCCGGGTCTTTGTCCCACAAGCGACCGTGCAAAAAAGATGGTTCAAGTTTGTCTTCGCTGAAGCATGGCCACTGAATGCCGCCAAGTTCTGCCAAGCGCTTATACGACATTCCGGCGTGCATCGGAGAGAGGCTGCGAAGTTCATCCCAGATCTCCTCGGTTGACGCATATTTCCAATCGTGGCCCATTTCGCGAGCGAGGTCGAGAATGATTTGAATATCGTCGTGAGCGTTGCCCGGCGAGTTGATCGCCTTACGTACGCGCTGCACTCGGCGTTCTGAGTTGGTGACGGTTCCGTCACTTTCACACCACGATGCCGAACCAGGCAGAACCACATCGGCGAGTTCGGCAGTCTTGGTCATGAATATGTCTTGCACAACCAAGAAATCGAGATTCTCGAGCAAGTGCGTGGCGTGGGCGCCGTCGGCTTCAGATTGAGCGGGGTTTTCGCCGATTACGAAAATTGCTCGTATATCTTTGCGCTCCATCGCGGCAAACATTTCTGTGAGGTTCCAGCCGTTTTCGGGCGGAATCGCGCAGCCCCACAATTTATTGAATTTTTCGCGGGCAACATCGTCTTGCACATCTTGGAAGCCGGGCAGTTTGTTCGGCAACGCGCCCATGTCGCCGCCACCCTGAACATTGTTCTGGCCGCGCAATGGGCTGAGACCTGCACCTGTCCGACCAACATGGCCGCAAAGAAGTGCGAGGTTGATCAGACTGAGAACATTGTCGACACCATTGTGATGTTCGGTGATGCCGAGTGTCCAACACAATTGGGCGCTACCTGCTTTGGCAAACGAGTGGGCGAGTTCGCGAATTGCATCTGCTGGCACACCGGTGACTTTGCTGCCAACTTCGAGCGTCCATGGCTCAACAGACTTTGCATACTCCACAAAATTTGTGGTGCTGCCTTGGATGAATTCTTTGTGGGCCAAGCCCGCATGAATAATTTCGCGAGCGATCGTGTTCGACAGAGCGATATCCGAGCCGACATTTAGACCGAGCCAGATATCGGCGAACTCAGCCGAAGCGGTTCGTCGCGGGTCAACGACGAAAAGTTTTGCGCCGTTGCGCACGCCTTGCAGCACGTGATGAAAGTAAATTGGGTGCGCTTCGCGGGCGTTTGAACCCCAAAGCACAACTACATCGGTTGTTTCAACTTCGGCGTACGAACTAGTTCCTCCGCCTGCTCCGAAAACGGTGGCCAGACCGACCACCGAAGGTGCGTGTCAAGTTCTATTACATGAATCGATGTTGTTCGTGCCGATCACTGCACGAGCGAACTTTTGGGCGATGAAGTTCATCTCGTTGGTCGACTTCGAGCATGAACAGAAGCCGACTGCCGTCGGCGAGAATGCATCTCGTGTTTCGGCTAAACCTTTTGCGGCTCTGATCAACGCCTCTTGCCAAGTCGCAACGCGCAACACGCCATTGTCGCGGACCATCGGCTCGGTGATCCGCATGAACGGGTCAAACTTGTGTTTTGCCATAATTACTTAACTTTAGCAACTTGCGCTGGTTTGTCCTCGCTTAAACCAAGGTCTGTAGAGTGAAGCGTT
>CAMBWL010000029.1 GCA_945871625.1 Bifidobacterium breve | reverse complement strand
CACTTTGCGCATCAGTGTGATCGCAACTGCGATGTGCGTGTTGATCGGTCTACCAGTTGCCTATTTTGCGGCATTTAAAGTTGCCGAAAAGTGGAAAGCAATAATTTTGGCCGCCGTTGTCGTGCCAAGTTTCACGAGTTTCTTGATTCGCACGGTTGCATGGCGAATTCCGCTTGCGCCAAACGGGACACTTTCAAAATGGCTAGTTGAAACGGGGTTCATCGGTAGCAACGGTATTCAGATTCTCGAGACGGCTACCGCCGTGCAGATTGCAATTGTCTACAACTATCTCGGGTTCATGATCTTGCCGCTATTCGTTGCCCTTGACCGCATTGACGTGCGAATGCGCGAAGCGAGCAAAGACCTTGGTGCGGGTCGAATCGCAACGTTTTTTGGTGTGACTTTGCCGCTTGCCGGGCCAGGGATCATCGCTGGTGTGTTGTTGACGTTTATTCCGATGTGTGGCGACTATGTGACCGCGACAGTTCTCGGTGGCGCAAAGGGCAACATGAGTGGTTCAATGATCGCATCACAATTTAGCGGTGCGCAAAATTGGCCGCTTGGGTCGGCGATGGCGATTTTGATGATCGGTGCGGTTCTGTTGACTTTGATAATTGGTGCGGTAATTTTCTGGGTGTTGCCGCGAATTGCAGTCCTGGCTTCACCTCTCGTGCAAGCGATTCGACGCAAAATTCACGAGCACGCGGCAAATCAAGTGCGCAGTGAAAAGTTACAGACTCGTGTGAAGCCCGAAGTGTTGAGCAAATTATTGGCCGTATGGACGGTTCTCGTGCTGGTGTTTTTGTTTGTGCCGATTTTGCTTGTGATTTTGCATTCTTTTAACGCGGGCAGCTCGTTCACGATTTGGTCGGGTAGCACGAGCGTTAAATGGTGGGGCGAGTTGTTTGATGGCGCCGAAATGTTCGGCGTGTTGATTCGTTTTGCAATCTTGATCGGCATCGGAGTTTTAGCGCAGAACTATGCGAAGAGGCGACCGAATGTTGCACGATCGCTGAAGACTTGGCTGGCCACCGGCGCATTTGTTGTGGCACTGGTGGTCAACGGTCTGATTACAAACTGGTATCGAACAATATTTGATTTTGCTGGCATCGGCGATGCGATTCGGAACTCGTTTATCGCCGCATTTGGCGCAACAATTATCGCCGTAATAATCGGCGGTATGTCGGGTGTTGCGCTAGCGCGTCGACCAGGCGGCTGGACGAAGTTTTTTATGGCGACCGTGTTCTTGATTTTGGTTACTCCGGAAATTATGGATGCGATCGCGCTCGTGACTTGGTTTCCGCGAATAAAAGAAGTGCCTCTTGTTGGCACGATTTTTTCGACTGGGTGGGGGCCATTCAATGGGGGCATCAACAAACTTTGGGTGGGTCAGTCGCTTTATGCCAGTGCTGTTGTCACGCTGATCGTGCGCGCACGACTCGCTGGTCTCGACGAGTCACTTGAAGAAGCAGCAGGCGATCTTGGGGCACCACCAGCGCGAGCATTTCGACAAATAACTTTGCCGCTGATTGCTTCGGCGATGGTTGCGGGTGGCTTGCTGTCGTTTGCACTTTGCCTTGATAACGCTGTGATTTCGACGCTGCTCAGTGAAGCGGGGTCGACGACATTTCCTGTTGCTTTGCTCGGTGCGACGCGAAGCACGATCAAGCCGTTTTGGGGCGTCGGTGCGGTGCTGCTATTTGCCGTCACGCTTGGTGCGTTGTGGTTTCTTGCGGTTCTCTTGCGTCGCGGTGGCGACTCGGCGAGCAAAATTGCGGCAACATTCACCGGATCGTGAGATCTCTTTTCAACTCGTTATGTGGGTGAAATTATCCCTAGTCATTATCAAATTCTCGGGGTCTTGCCAACGGCTTCAGCTCAAGAAATTCGTGTTGCACATCGGACGATGGTGCGAAAGCTTCATCCTGATGCCGACGGTCTCGAAACTGTGGAGTTCTCTGCCGCGTTTGCCGCGGTGACTGTGGCATGGGAAGTTCTTGGTGACCCGGCGCGCCGTCGCGAATATGACGAGTCTTTGATTGTTCGAGACGAAAAAAATTCGGAGCGCAATTTCAAACGAGCGAATATCGATGACCTAGTCGAAGATTACGAGCCTGAATTTCCACAAGTTATCGTGCGAGCAAGTTTTCCGTGGAAGTTTATGTTGGTGTCGGTCGTAGTTGGCGCGATTTTGGTTTTGTTTTTGCACTCGAGTGCGACAACCGAAGAATTGCAACGACCAGATTCGCTGATTCAAAGCGGATCGTGCGTGATGATCGACCCGACAGAGGCTGTATATGAAGTTTCTTGCGATGCACCAAACGATGGCGTGGTTCGACAATTGATCGGTTTTGACAGAACGTGCCCGAGCGACACTTTTGGTTATCGCGATCGCCAAGGAATGGGAATCGCATGCTTAGAACCTTGATCGGGTCTATTCTTTAATTATGTCAAGGCACTGCGAGCGTCCGTCCTGTCGAGAGAAGGGCGAAGTTGCTTATGTGATTGATACGGCCAACTTGCTTGTAAGCGTTGATGCGCCGATACCGAGAGACTCGTCGCGCGTCAATATTTTGTGTCGTCGCCATGCTGATTCGTTGGTCGTGCCGCGCGACTGGCAGATAATTGATAATCGGACAAAAAAGCAGCGTCTGTTTAGTGCCCCCGCAGGACCAAAGTCAGTGAAGTTAAAAAAAGCAAAGGCTGTAAAAAGCAAAACGGGTGCCGTGATCCAAGATTTGTTCGACTTTGCGACACGCGTAGTTGCCGCGCCGCAACCAATGCCAGAGCGGACTCTCGAAGTTTCTGCAGAGAGCGTTGAAACCGAGACCGAAACTGAGACGATTGACCTGCAAGAGACTCAAGCGATGCCGTGGACGCCACAGTTTGATCGAACTGGCGACTTGGACGGAAAATTGCGAGCGCGCGGCAAATTGCTGTCGCGAGCCTTCGGAAATTTTGATGATGCTGATCACGATCAAGATCATGATCAGCATCACCCCGAGTATTAGTAGTAGCTAGATGGATGTAGTTGCATCTGTTGATGTGCCGGTTTCTGCAGAAAAACTATTCGACTTTGTGGCCGACCTAGCGAATTATCCGTCGTGGTTGGAGTTTGTGCACAAAGTTGACGCGATCAGTGATGCTGGGGACACCGACGCAACTTGGCAGGTCGAACTGCGTGCCAGACTCGGCGTGCTGGCACGCTCGAAGCGATTGCGAATGACCCGAACTGTGTGTGAAGCACCAAAACTTGTTGTGTTTGAGCGTCGTGAACAAGACTTGCGACGACACGCCGAGTGGGTGTTGCGGGCGACAGTTAGCGCCACTGCAACTGGGGCAAGGCTTGAAACAAACCTGCACTATTCGGGCAGTTTGTTTACCGGGGGTTTATTGGAACGCGCACTTACCGAGCAGATTAAAACGGGGCGCGAAAGGCTCAACCAACAATTGAGCGCGAAGTAATCGCCACGGGCTGACCAGCGGCAAGTTGTCCGCAGGCGGCGTCGATATCTGTGCCGCGGTTGCGTCGCACTGTTGCGTTGACGCCGAGATCAATAAGTTGTGCAGCGAACTCGCGCACTTCTTCGGGTGCACTGCCCTTGGTCAGATAGCCAGGCGTCGGATTGAGAGGAATCAAATTAACATGTGCACTCGGCTTGAGGCTCTTGCAAAGTTTGGCGAGTTCGCGAGCGTCTCGTGGCGTGTCGTTGACATCCTTAATTAACGCCCATTCAAAAGTGACGCGACGATTTTTCTTTTGCAGATATTTTCGGCACGCCTGCATCAGATCTTCGATCGGGTAGCGCTTGTTGATCGGCACGAGTGAGTTGCGCAGATCGTTGCGCGCGGCGTGCAGCGAAACCGCCAAGTTGACCGGCAGTGGTCGATCGGCGAGCGTGTTGATGCCAGGAATAATGCCGACTGTTGAAATTGTCAAATGTCGCGCCGAGATGCCGATGGCTTCGTGAATGCGCGTGACCGCTTGCCACACTGCTTCTTCGTTGGCGAGTGGTTCACCCATGCCCATAAACACGACGTTGGCGAGTCGTTGATCGCGCTGGGCGCTAGTTCGCGCGGCGTGCACGACTTGCTCGACGATTTCGCCTGCAGTCAACTGGCGACTGAAACCGGCTTGCCCCGTGGCACAAAAACCGCAGGCCATCGCGCAACCTGCTTGGGTGCTGACGCAAACCGTGGCGCGGTCTAGATAGTGCATTAATACGGATTCGATCTTGTGACCACCATTGGCGAGTTGCCAGAGAAATTTTGTTGTGCCACCGCGGTCACTGTCACGAGAGGTGACTAGTTCGAGACCGCTCGGCAGTGCAGCGTCGAGTTTCGTGCGCAGATCTTTGGAGATCGTCGTGATTTCGAGCGGCGCTTGAAACTCTGTGTAGAGACCTTGCCAAACTTGATCGAGGCGATACTTCGGCGCATCGCCGAGAATCGCTGCGATATCTTCGCGACTTGCGTCGTATCGCGTTTTAACTAACTGTGATTGACCGCTCACTTTATTTGAGGTGCTTTTGGGCGAGCGATTCGTAATCAACCATGCGGGCGCGAAGTACATCGAGGCTTGCTGTCCAAAATGCTTCGTCGCTGACATCGATGTTGAACGCACGACCAAGTTCTTCGGCGGTGTCCATGCCCGCGCGTGAAAGCACGGTGTCGTAACCACTGCGAAAATGCTCGGGGTCGCGACTGTATTGGGCATAAAGACCCAGACCGAATAACAAGCCATATGTATACGGCCAGTTATAAAAATGACTGCCGTAATAGTGTGGCTTTAGAACCCACATATGTGGATGAGCAGTTGATTGATCGATGCCATTGCCGTAAGCCGAGGCTTGGGCGCTGAGCATCATCTCGTTGAGTTCGCTGACGCCCAGCGTGCGGCGTTGACGACGAGCAAAAACTTCGGTCTCGAACAAGAAGCGACTGTGAATATCAACGACGACTTGATTGGCGCCGCCGAGATCTGTGTCGAGCAAAGCAAGTCGCTCATCGCCTGAAAGTCGCGACAGACCTTCTTCAACCACGAGAGTTTCGCAGAAGATGCTGGCAGTTTCAGCGAGCGCCATCGGCAAACGTTTTTGAAGTGGTGTGCGATCTGACAACTGTGTGTTGTGATAAGCGTGACCAAGTTCGTGGGCGGTTGTTTGGGCCGAGTCGACGCTGCCCGACCAATTGAGCAGTACGAGCGACCTGTCATCGACGAATGACATGCAAAATGCACCGCCGACTTTGCCCTCGCGCGGCTCGGCGTCGATCCATTTTTCGGTGAGTGATCGGTCGACGAGGCCGGCCAAGTTATCGCTGTATGCGGCGAATGCGCCACGCACGAGTTGCACGCCTTGATCCCATGAAATTTGACTTGGGGCAACATTCAACGGTGCAAAGAGATTCCACCAGGACAAACCGTTTTTGTCACCATGCAGTTTTGCGCGCACGTTCATCCAGCGGCGAAAGTCGGGTAGCGAGGCGGTGACGGCGCTTTGCATCGCATCAAATGTTTTGCGACTGACACTGTTGGCGTAGAGCGAAGCATCGAGCGGCGAAGCCCAATGGCGACGACGATTGACCGCGTTGGCTTCGCCTTTGATCGAGTTCATCGCTGCGGCGCACGGCGTGGCAACTGTTGGCCATGCACGCATCTCGGCGTCGTAGGCGGCTTTGCGCACGCGCAAGTCTGAGTGTGTCGACATGCCGCGCACGGCGGTGATCGGCAAAGTTTTCGTGCCGTCTGGCAGATTTACTTCGACAGTCAACTGCGAAGTGATGTCGCCGTGCAAGCGAGACCACGCTGATGAGCCGGTTGTTGAAAGTTCGGCGTAGAAACCCTCTTCGGTTTCGCTCATTTGATGTTCGGCGCGAGCTTGCAATCTTTGCAGCGGGCCAAGATGTTCGCGCGCGACTTCGCTGACTTTGGCGAGATCTTCGGCGCCAAGTGTGGCGACCCAATCGGCGAATCTTGCCAGAAGCGGCGAGAGGCGAGAGTCGATGACTTCGAGTTCACCGAGCAGACCTTGCGCAGTCTCTTCACGCGTATTTGTGCTGACGGTGGCATAAACATATGAACCCAAAATTTCGGATTCTTTGATTGTCTCGTTCATCGCAGTGATTACAGAGTCGGCAATTTCGCCCTCTTGCGTAGATGGTTTGTGTGGTGTGCCGGCGCGAATGTTGTGTTCTTCAAATTGGGCTTCAAGACGAGCGACATTGGCACCTGTGCGCTCCATGGCATCGGTGAACGAGCGGGCGGTGAACGATTCGTGAATGTCGGCAACCGACCAACGCGGTAAAAGAGTGTCTGTCATGGGATTTAGTGTATGCGTTTTGGCATCTTTCAGGTTTGTTTTGATGCCGACGCGATGTCACCAACGAAAGCCTGCTTGCGATGATCAATGGTGAAACCGACTTTTTCGTAAGTGGCGATTGCGGCCGTGTTGTCTTGATCGACGAACAGCATGCCAGTTGTCGCGCCCGCATTCGTTAAGTAGTCGAGCCCGGCGACAGTCAATGATCCGCCTAGACCTTGGCCGTGAAATTGCGGGTCAACGGCGATCACATAAATTTCACCAATTTTCGGGTCTGCCTCGCGATCAATTTTCGTCCAGCAGAATGCCGCGAGTTCTCGTGTGGTGGTTGAAAAATGCAACAAGAAGCCCTGTGGGTCGAACCATTTTTCGGACTGTCGAGACTGCAGAAGTTGTTTAGTCCAACCGCCCTGCTCGGGGTGATTGATGAATGCACGATTGTTGACGGCGAGCCAGGCTTCTTCGTCGATGCCGACACGAAAACTTTGGGTTGTGACTTGCGTGGTTGCGGCGAGTACTTGTTGTCGGAGCGGCAGTGCAATCTGCATCTGCAAGAGAGTGCGACCCGTCTGTAGATTAATTCTTTTTGCAAGAGTGTTGTGTTCGAGTGTCGGATCGCTGACCCACCAATGAACGTGGGCGCCACCCTCGCTAGAAATTATCTTGGTTGCTTCACCGAGCAGCGCCGAGCCGAGTTCAAGGGTGTTGTCGCGATGAAGCGGGTCAACAACCAAGTCGAGCGACCATGAATCGTTGCCACGAGAAATTTGGCAATATGCGATTGGCTGGGCAGTGTGGTGATGGCGAGCGGTCAAACCCGCGAAACCAGGTCGGCCACCTTGGCGCAGGTCGATCCATAAATGGTCATTCAGCGGTTTGCGACCATCTACTTTTTCGACTGTGTCGAGTAGTTGCACAACCTCGGCAATATTTTGTGGGGTCATGTTTCGCTTGATATCGAATTTGACCATGTCTCACAGGCTATCTATCGGTTGTGCTGTGTAGTGTTGCGTCTTGATGGTTGCGAAGAAAACAGAAATCGCAAAGCGCGCGAGTGATGTGTTGCGCTTGCTGAAGCGCGAATATCCCGTAGCGATTTGCGAGTTGACGCACGAATCGGCATTTCAGTTGTTGGCAGCGACGATTCTCTCGGCACAGTGCACCGATGTGCGGGTGAACATGGTGACACCGGCGCTTTTTGATGCGTATCCCACACCGGCAAAACTTGCAGTCGCCGATCTTTCGCATGTCGAGCAGTTGGTGCGCTCAACTGGCTTTTATCAAACGAAGGCAAAAAACTTGATTGGCATGGCGAGTCAGGTGATGTCGCGATTTGGTGGCGAGGTGCCACGTGAAATTGAAGACTTAACTTCACTGCCCGGAGTGGGTCGCAAGACGGCAAATGTTTTGCGCAGTGTTGTGTTTGGTTTGCCTGGGTTGCCTGTTGATACGCACGTGGGGAGATTGTCGCGACGCATT
The DNA here is from genome assembly GCA_945871625.1 of Bifidobacterium breve. GTDB lineage: Bacteria > Actinomycetota > Acidimicrobiia > Acidimicrobiales > Ilumatobacteraceae > BACL27. Next base: position 1,667 of record CAMBWL010000029.1, on the reverse strand, counting down.
GGGTTGACAAAACTTGAAGACCCCGTGAAAGTTGAATATGAATTGAACGCGATGTTGCCGCCTGCAGAGTGGGGTGAGTTCAGTTTGCGGTTGATTTTGCACGGTCGTCGTGTGTGTGATGCGCGCAAGCCGCGATGCGAGGAGTGTCTACTTGAAGCGCTATGCCCGAGTTCGGAGTTGCCGACGAAAAAACGGGTCGCGAAGCCGACGCGCAAAGTTGTGGTAAAGAAACCAGCGGGCAAAGTTGCAGCGAAGAAGCGAGTGGCGAAAACCACGAAAGCGAGAAAGAAGTGAGCGGGTCACTAAGTCGTGCGAGTGCGTTGGCTGAATTGGCGGCACTGGCTGAGAACGTCGAGCGGTGCAGAGAGCGAATCGTTGCGCTCGCCGAGTCGCAACGACTGGCGACTCATGATCCTAAAAAACCAGAGAATAATGACGACGGCTTGTTGATGGCAATCTACGAAGCTGAGCGCGGACTAGTCAACGCGGTGCGGTTGTTGCAACGTGCAGCACGAAGTCGCTTTTAGCCAGCTAGTCGCTGAGTGTGTGATTTTTCAGGCAGAATAGATGAGTGTCAACGACAAGTACTGCGTTCAATAGCCAAGAAAAACCGCTGATAGCGGTGCTGGATTACGGCATTGGCAATCTTCGCTCGGCGCAAAAGGGTTTGCAATTCGTCGGCGCAGATGCTCGATTGACCAATGACAAAAAATTGATTGCCGATGCGCATGCCGTGGTGTTGCCTGGTGTCGGCAACTTTGGGGCATGTATGAAGGCTCTTCGTGAAGCAGAACTCGAGGACAGCGTGCACGAAGCAATTAGTTCTGCGCGGCCATTCTTGGGTATTTGTGTCGGGATGCAGATGTTGTTCGACAGCAGCGAAGAAAGCCCTGGTGTTGCCGGTCTTGGCGTTGTCTCTGGCGAAATTAAGTGGTTGCCAACTGGGGTGCAACGCCCGCAGATGCAATGGAATCGGCTGAAAATGATAAAGCAGGATGATTTGTTCGCTGGATTGAGCGACAATCCATGGATGTATTTCGTGCACTCGTTATCGGCTGTGGCGACTGACCAGTCGGTTGTTGCGGCGACTTGCAGTTATGGGTCTGACCTGCTGGCGGCGATTCGATTGAAAAATGTTTTTGCGACGCAGTTTCATCCTGAAAAATCTGCGACCGAGGGATTGCGAATTCTAGAAAATTTCGTCAAGACTTGTGCAGTAGTAGCAAGTCGCTAAAAGTTTCGTTAAAAGTTTCGTTAAAAGTTATAGATGAAAATTTCGCCGACTCGACAAGAGTTTCACGCCTTGGCCAAAGATAACACGGTGATACCCGTGTGGGCTGAAGTTCTAGCCGATGTTGAAACACCCGTCTCGGCGTATCTCAAGCTCGTCGGTGACAAGCCCGGATTTTTGCTCGAGTCGGTTGAGCATGGCGAAAGATGGAGTCGTTTTTCGTTTGTCGGCCGAGACCCGGTGGCGACGCTGGTGTTGCGTGACGGCAAAATAACTACGACGGGCGTGGTGCCGAGCACGATGCCGCGTGACAAGGGAATTTTGGCGGCGATTGAATCGTTGCTGGAGACGTATCGCTCGCCGCTACATCCGGATCTGCCGCCACTGCAAGGCGGCTTGATGGGCTTTCTTGGCTATGACGTCGTGCGCGAGATTG
>CAMBWL010000028.1 GCA_945871625.1 Bifidobacterium breve | reverse complement strand
TGATTGAGTCAATGAAATCACGAAAATCATCGATGATCTCTTCGGCGTTTTCTGCTGCGTCGGTCGGCAACACTTTGCCGACTGCATCCAATAATTCGTCCTCGGCATAAATCGGAATACCCGCTCTGACGGCGACAGCCACACCATCTGACGGTCGACAACTTACCGCTAAGACCTTTCCCTCTTGAAGCAGATGCAGGTCAGCGAAGTATGTATTGTCTTCAATTTTAGTAATTACTAGTTTCACTGGTTGGGCGTCTAATGCTTCGGTGATATTGATCAGCAAATCGTGCGTCAGAGGACGATCCGGTTTCAAACCTTCAAGTGCGTAATGAATCGACGAGGCCTCAGGTGCACCGATACAAATTGGCATAATTCTGCGAACGCCACCCTGCTCTCGCAAGATCAGCACCGGCATGTTCTGGGGTATCTCAAGGCGGATACCTTCCAAGCGCATTTCAATCATTGGGTCAGCGTACCCTCGTCGCTCAAACTAATTCAGTGCCTAGCGATTTTCGATGTGATCTCTGGCCTGTGCGGCAATCAAAGCAGCACGAAGTTTGGCGCCCTGCTCAACAAGCTCAGAAAACATCTGCACAGCCTGTTGACGGGCTTCTGGGTTGCGTTGACGCATGAGCGGAACAACCCGACTTTCGAAAAGTGCGACTTCGTTATCGGCCGCTGCCCGCCATGCTTTGAGATGCCTGGCATCGATACCCAACTCGATGAACTTTGCGGACGCCTGCAAAATCTGCAAATCAGCTTCATCGTAGAGATCGGTTGAACCGATTCGATTCGCCCGAACTATGCCGTAACGCTCGAGTTCGGCCAAAATCTTCTCGGTAATATTGGCAGCCGCAATTACTTCTTCTCGATCGAAAGACGACGTACTTGCATTTGGCTTCTGCTTCAATTTCGAAACCGAAGTCGAGGCGGCGACTTCTGGGGCTTTGGCGGCCTTCTTCAGACCTGCCGGATGACCTTGCCCGCGCGGTGCAGGAATATGACGCAAGCCTCGTGGTGCAGTTATTTCGTCCGCGCGCAACATTCCGTCGCTCGTGTCGCCTTCTAGACGAGTTCGAATTACTTTCAAGGGTAAATAGTTTTCTTTCTGCTCACGCAAAATAAACTTCAATCGGTCAACTTCGGCCTGTGAGAATTTGCGGTATCCAGATGCCGTGCGCTCAGGATCGATTAGCCCCTGGCTTTCAAGAAATCGAATCTTCGAAATTGTGACATCTGGAAACTCCTCTAGCAACAATGCCAAGACTTCCCCGATCGACAGATAGCTGCGTGCCGTATTCATCAAACTATTCTTTCGCTTTTCGTCATGACAAAATGTCAGCCTTGCTGAAAAATACCATGCGGTATTTGCCGACTTGGAGCTCGTCTCCATGCTTGATGGCGAATTCGTCGACACGACTTTGATTGACGTAAGTGCCGTTCAATGAGCCCAAGTCTCGAATGATCAATGAACTCGAAGTTTTAACTATCTCGGCGTGGCGACGCGAAACCGTAATGTCGTCGAACAAAATATCGCTATCCGAGTGTCGACCGATTTGTGTCAAATCCTTGGTCAAAGTAAAACGGCTACCCGTCATCTCGCCAGAGCGAACGACGAGCACACCGTGGCCACTCACGTCTCCAAGGCGAATCGTCGCATTGTCGGACGCGCCCGGCAAATCTTGCATCGGATCAACCATTGCAATCACGATCGTTCTCTCGTCTGGCAAATCCAAAACCGCACCACACGACGAGCAAAAAGACGAGTTCGGCGGGTTTCTATGGCTGCACTGATTACAAAAGACATAAGCCATAAAGTCTCAACCCTCAATCAACTGTCGATAGGACTTGGCATCCAGCAAATCAGTATTACTAGATGAATCCTCCAGTTGCAGTTCAAAAATCCAACCTTCGCCATACGGATCAGAGTTCACAAGGCCTGGTGTGTCAGAAAGAATTCCGTTTACCGTAACGATTTCTCCCGCGAGCGGGACATAAATATCCGAAACACTTTTGCTGCTCTCAACTTCGCAACATGTGGAGCCCGCCGTAAATTTGTCACCGATGTTCGGCAGTTGCACGAAGACCACATCACCGAGAGCATCTTGGGCATAGTCGGTAATCCCCACGCGCGCAGTCGCTCCTGAAAAAAGTATCCATTCATGATCTTTTGAATACTGACGATCCTCGAGAATCTTCATACCACAAAGTTAGCCTCGACGCGCCTCTCGCCCTGCATGAAGATTTTGGCGAATTTTCGGAATATACGCAAAGGCTGTGGCGTACGACAAGATGATCCCCGGAATGGCAAATGCCCAAGCGCCAATCAACACTAAATCGGCTCCCCGACCATCGTCGGCCGCCAACAACATCAGCGGCACGGCGAACATCAACAAGAATGTGTAGCGCTTGCCCCAGATGGTGACGGCGAATCGCTGCATGCCGAATACGGTGGCGATAACCATGGCTGCGGCCACTGAAATCTCGCGCACCAAAATCGCTACGGCGAGCCATGGATTCATCGATTGATCAACCAATATCGCCACGACCGCGACGATGAACAAACCACGATCTACGGCTGGATCAAACACTGCCCCGAACGCACTTTTTTGATCAAATCTTCGTGCCACCCATCCATCCACCCAGTCGGTTGCCCCAAGTCCGCCCAATAGCCATGCCGCACCGGCCTTGTCTTCGATGTCGAATAACACCCACAGAAAAATTGGCAGACAAAACAGCCTCAACAAAGTGATCAAATTTGGAATTGTCAGAACGCGTTCTGAGGGCACTACACGATCGTACAATTCGGTCGATCGCCTACGCTTATCTCGTGGAACCGACGCTTTTTACGCGAATTATCAATGGCGAAATCCCTGGCACATTCGTCTATCGCGATGAACACTGCGTCGCATTCATGACAATCAGCCCGATAACCACTGGTCACAGTTTGGTGGTGCCAATCAAAGAGGTGGATCAATGGACTGATCTGCCCCAAGAATTAAATGAACATTTGTTCAACGTCGCCAAGACAATTGGCCAGGCCACAAAACTGGCCTTCAAGTGCGAACGCATCGCTCTCGTCATCGCTGGCTATGAAATTCCGCACTGCCATTTACACGTGATACCGAGCGATTCGATGGCCGATCTCGAGTTCAAAAATGCGCGCACGAATGTTGATCGCCAAGAATTAGAACAAGCGGCCGCTCGCATCGTCGCCGAATTGCGCAGTGCCGGCGTCACCGGAGTTTTTGGTTCGCGCTAGTCGATCTGTTGCTTCGCACTCGACAACATCATCAGGTGCGGCACATAACAAGTGCAATGGCGTAGCGACGGTTTCATCAAGCCAAGTTTCCACATCATCACGTTCAAGAATCACGGGCATTCGATGATGAACTTGCGCAAGTTTATGATTCGCCTCCGTGGTGATGATCGTGCAAGTTTGCAACAAAGTATCATCGGGTTGCTTCCAAATCGTCCACAATCCCGCCAGAGTCATTACATGGTTGTCTAGGCGCGAAATGTAGTGTGCTTGCTTGCGCGGCTTGCCGACATCACTCGGCAAGTCCTGCCATTCATAGAAACCCTGGATCGGGATGACGCACCGATGCTTCGACAGCAGATTGCGAAAACTCGGCTTTTCGACCAAAGTTTCGCTGCGAGCGTTGATCATGCTGGCTGCTCGAGTTTTGTCTTTTGACCAACTCGGCACAAGTCCCCAAGTCATCGCATCGACCACACGTTTAGCGTCAGTTTGACGCAAAACATACACGAGGGTTGTCGGTGCGACGTTGTGATTTGACTGCAACTCTTGGCCAAGAAACTCTGCTCGATAACTAGCTGCGAATTCTTTTCCGCTGGCTATTGAGTTAAACCGACCGCACACGATCTTGGCTAATGAATCAGGCCGTTGGGTGTAGCAAAGATCCACACCAGTAGTGGCGTGATGACTAAGCCTGGCAACAGTGAGCCGAGTCGAATCTTTTTGATCTCGAGCAAATTGATACCGATCGCGATTACTGCCAGGCCACCTGCACTGAACAATTCAAGACGCATCCGATCTGTGAGCAGAGAGTCGATCGACGTGCCGAAAATGGTCAAGGTACCTTGCACCACGAACACGCTTACGGCGCTAAAAATTGCGCCAACTCCGTATAGTGCCGTAAAAATGATCGTCATGAAGCCATCGAGCGTGCCCTTGATGATGTACAACTGCGGTGTTCTGCCACTGGCGTCTTCAATCGCCCCAAGAATCGTCAGTGGACCGACGCAATACAACAGTGTCGCAGTTACAAAACCGTTGACGAAGGTGCTCTCTGAGGAACTCTTGGTAAACCGACGACGCAAAAACTCGCCGATGCCCGCGAGACGATCCTCGATTCGCAAAAGTTCACCGATGATGCCACCCAGAACCATCCCGACCAACGGAAACACAATGTTCTCGGTGTTGATGACATCGCGTAGACCAATTGTCAGGGTTGTCATGCCGATCACCTGAACGATAATCACCCGCACTCGATCGGGAATCTTGTTGCCGATGATTAGACCGAGCCCACCTCCGGCGATCACCGTAACAGTGTTGATAATCGTGCCAAGTCCACGCACTAGTAAATCCTCAAGCGACTGGCGTCAACGGCTTGCGGTCATTTGCAATGGCTACTGCGTTGTCGGCCGCCAACATCGCCATCGCATCGCGGGTCTCGGTAGTTGCTGAACCTAAGTGTGGAATCAACACGACGTCATCGCGATCAAGTAACCCGGCATTGACCTTGGGCTCAAATTCGAAAACGTCCAGACCAGCGCCAGCGATTTCTTGGTTTCGCAGTGCATCAACCAAAGCCTGCTCGTCGACTATCGGTCCACGGGCTGTGTTGATCAAAAACGCAGTCTTCTTCATTTTTTCGAACTGGGCCTTGCCCATCAGATGATGAGTGCTGTCGTTTGATGGACAGTGAATCGAGACCACATCGCTCGTCGCCAATAGTTCGTCGAATAAAACCTTTTTGGCGCCGAGCTCAGTCGCTATTTTTGTGTCGATCTCACTGCGCGAATAATAAATAATCGACATACCGCAAGCCTTCGCCCTTCGAGCTGTGGCAATACCGATCGCCCCCATGCCGATGACACCCAAAATGCGATTGGTGACGCCAGTCCCCAACATGTAGTGCATCCCCCACTGCCACGATGTCTTGGCGCGAATCACTCGTTCGCCTTCGGCTAATCGGCGTGTAACCATCAAGATCAAAGCCAACGCGATATCTGCAGTGGCATCAGTCAGCACGCCAGGAGTGTTGGTGACGGTTACCCCACGCGCCTTGCACGCCGCAACATCGATGTTGTTGTAACCCACGGCCACATTGCACACGGCCTTTAATTGCGGCCCAGCCGCATCAAGCAACTCGCCGTCGACCTTTTCGGTAAGAAGCGTCACCAGAATCTCGGCACCCTTGACTTGTTGCAGCAACTCTTGACGACTCATCGCCGTGTCTTGCGACCATGCCTGCGGATCTAAACCAGCTTTGCGAAGGACTTGCAGACCCGCACTCGGAATCTTTCCCGTTACGACGATTCTCGCCGTCACTTAGACGCGACCCATTCAGCAAGTCGAGCCAAACCTTTGTCAATTTTGGCGTTATCGATGCCACTATAGGCAAGGCGAATGTAATTGCCCTTCTCGTCGGGGGCTGGGCGGCCAAAATGTCGGCGTGTGCAAAACGACATGCCCGAATTGTGCAGGGCATCAAGTGCAAAATCGGCAACATCTTTATGTCCAGTTCGCTTCATGGTCTCTGAAACTTCTGGAAAGACATAGAAAGCGCTATTCGGAGTATGCACGCGCATGCCCGGCACTTTGTTGATGCCGGCAATTGTCGCATCACGACGCGACTTTAAAACGCGCACCAATTCGTTTGCCCCAGATTGATCGCCATTGATCGCTTCGACACCCGCCCATTGCACAAATTGAGCCGTGCAGCTCTCCTCGTTGGTGTTCAGTTTCGAAATTCGATCCACAAGATCGCGTGGCCCGATTGCTGCGCCAAGTCTCCATCCGGTCATCGCGAACTTTTTTGAAAATGTGTACAAGATAACCGTTCGGTCTTGCATGCCAGCAAGAGAAATAATGCTCTTGCTTTCACCTGCATAGCGAATATCAAAATAGGCCTCATCTGCAAGCACCCAAAGATTGTGTTTGTTGGCCAAATCGGCGAGCGCTTGGCGCTCTTGATCGGTCATTTCGGCCGCTAATGGGTTTTGTTGGTCGTTAAGAATCAACGCCTTGGTCTTGCTCGTAATTTTTGACTTCAGATAGTCCAAATCGATTTGAAATCCGTTCGGCGTGTCCAAGTATTTGTAAGGCACCGCAACACCATCGTTGAATTCGATTTGACTTTCATAAATCGGAAAGCCCGGATTTGGATACAACACTTCATCACCCGGATTCATGACTGAACGCAAGAATTTGCCGATCACTGGCTTGCCACCAGGTTGCACCGCGATATTTTCTGGTGCGAAGATCACATTGCGTTGCTTGCCGAGGCTCTCAGCAAGGGCAAGTCGTAACGGTGCGATTCCGGCATTCGGACAATAACCAGTCTTACCTTCAGCAACTGCCCGCTGCATTGCGGCTGAGATGTTGGCAGGTGTTGCCAGGTTCAAATCACCAAGGTGGAACGGAAAAACTTCGTTACCTTTTGCCAACCAATCGGCGGCCGTAGCGGCAACGGCAAACGCAGTTTCTGTACCGAGACGATCCAAACGATTTGCCAACTTCACAATGCCTCCAAATCACGAAATAATGTTTACGAAAAGTAAATACTAGACAAAAGTAAATAGTTTGTCGGGCTGGCGGGATTTGAACCCACGACCTCTTGTCCCCCAGACAAGCACGCTAACCAAGCTGCGCCACAGCCCGAAACTCAACTATCAACGTCTGTCAAGGTATCTCAAATAAACAACGACACAACTCGCCACGACAAATAGATGATCAAAGCCGCAACCAACAATTTGAAATGCCACGGCGCTTTCTCGTCCTCGCCGCTTGATCTGGCGAGACTTTTGAGATCCAAATTTTTTGCCGTGACTGTCTGATTTAAGGGTTTACCGTTAATGCTGTTTTGCGGCATGAGGTAGCCGCACTTCGGACAATTGCCAGTCGCTGTGAGCGCACTGGGAACAAAATATTTGGCACACTCGTCACACCACGGCATGGTCTGCTACTCGGCCCGCTTTCGCACACGGATTTTGATCGGTACTGAACCGAATTCAAAACCTTCTCGAATCGATCGCTCGAGATAACGCAAATAAGTTTGTGGCAACTCTTTATTTACGAACAAAGTGAAAGTTGGTGGATCAGACGCACCTTGCAATGCATAAAGCACTCGCCCGCCACTCGGCGCAGGCTGTTGTTGTTGCGCTCGTGCGATCACACGATTGACATCGCGTGTCGGCACACGACGGTGATATTGCTCGATTGAGTCTTGCAATACCGGTAGAAGTTTTTGCACTCCCTTGCCGGTCAGTGCACTCATCTTGAGCACCGGGGCGTCGCCAACAAAAAATAATTTTCGGCCGATTTCAATGTCGATGTCGGCTCTCTGATCTGCATTGAGAATCTCCCACTTATTCAAGACAACGACCACGGGACTTCCCGAGGCGTCAATTCTTTCTGCGAGCCTTTGGTCTTGACTTGTGATGCCTTCGGTCGCGTCAATGACCAATAACGCAATATCTGACTCGTCCACTGCTCGTAGCGCGCGAACGAACGAATAATATTCGGTTGATTCATCTACGCGACTTCGACGACGCATACCGGCTGTGTCGACGAATGTGATCGGACCATCGGGTGTTTGTACGACCGTGTCAATCGAATCACGAGTCGTGCCAGGCATGTCGTGCACCACAGATCGATCTTGACCAACAAGTCGGTTGAATAAAGTGCTCTTGCCGACATTGGGTCGACCCACAATTGAAACTCGCGGAATGCCGGGCGTACGGTTGACATCGTTACGATCTGGCTTCAATATTTCTTGATCATCGCCCTCACGTCGAGGCAGCCGAATCAAAATTTCATCGAGTACGTCGCCTGCTTTGCGACCGTGCAGCGCCGACACTGGGTACGGATCACCCAGACCCAACGAAAGAAACTCCCACTTATCAAATTCACGCTTGTCGGTGTCGACTTTGTTTGAAATCACGAGCACTTCCTTGCCGCTCGTGCGCAACCACTTCGCCATCGCTTGATCATCATCAAGCACACCGGCGGTCGAGTCGACTACGAACAAAACGAGATCTGCTTCTTTCACGGCCGATTCGACTTGTCGGCTGACTTTGGTGTCAAGTTCGCTACCACCTGGCATCCAGCCACCGGTATCGACGACATTGAAATGACGACCTTGCCATTCGACTTGGCGCTCGAAGCGATCTCGAGTTACGCCAGGCTGATCCTGCACGATCGCAACTTGAGAGCCCATAAACCGATTGAACAGTGTGCTCTTGCCCACATTTGGGCGCCCGACGATGACAACAGTTGCAAGGTTCGATGTCACATTTCTCAGTTTACCTTTGCATCTTCGGGGTAATCTGCGAAGCAGTGATTAACGTCGAAAAAATTATTCTTGCATCGCCTCGTGGTTTCTGTGCTGGGGTCGAAATGGCGATAAAAGCACTTGCGTGGATGGTGCGCACATTCGAAGCACCCGTTTACTGTTATCACGAGATCGTGCACAACAAGATCGTGGTGGATCGCTTCAAGAATCTAGGTGTTGTTTTTGTCGACGACTTGAGCGAGATACCTGTTGGTCGCCCAATCATGCTTTCTGCCCACGGCTCGGCACCTCAAGTTGTGCAACAAGCACAAGCGAAAGGCAGTTATGTCGTCGACTCGGTCTGCCCATTGGTGACCAAAGTGCATCATGAAGTCAAGACACGCGCTTCGAAGGGTTTTCATATTGTCTACATCGGTCATGAAGGCCATGAAGAGGCTGTCGGCACAATGGCTGTCGCTCCAGAATCAATCACGCGAGTCGAGTCTCTGGATGAGGTCGCAGCACTGCCAAATTTTGTCGAACCTGTCGCAATTTTGGCCCAGACGACACTTTCACATCGCGACTGGAAAGATGTCGCAGACGCAGTGAAGGTTAGATTTCCAAAAGTTTGGTCTCCTGGTAAAAGCGACTTATGTTTCGCCACGACGAATCGTCAAGGTGCGCTGATGAAGATCGCCGAACAGTGCGATGCGATTATTGTGATCGGCTCAGAAAATTCGTCAAACACCCGTGCTCTCGAAAAACTAGCGCGAGAAGTTGGATGTAGCAATGTTTACCGAATCAACGATGTTTCAGAGTTGCCAAATTCTCTCGCTGGTGTCGTAGGCGTGACCGCGGGTGCATCGGCCCCAGAAGAACTAGTCGCACAGATAATTGAACAACTCGCACCAACCAACGGCGTAGAAGAAATCCGGATCGCCCAAGAAGACGAATACTTTCCGCCACCGCGACATATTCGTCAATTACAGGTTGCGATTGAAACAACGGTCACGACCATGCTGGGTGGCGCACTCGCTAGTCGTAAAATTGTGGACGACCGCAAACTCGCGGCGAGCACGGTGCTGGCACTGCTTGCAAGCTAATCATTGAGTGAAGCTTGCTAAAAGGCGCAACTATAATTTTTTGCTAGTTGCGCGGTGAAGCTTGCTGAAAGGCGCAACTATAATTTTTTGCTAGTT
>CAMBWL010000027.1 GCA_945871625.1 Bifidobacterium breve | reverse complement strand
AGCAATACAAGCACAAACTTGCGAAATTGCTGTGAGTCAAAACTTTTGCGCAGGCGAAAACCCAACCCAACGCCTATCCCCATGACCGGCAGAGCCATCAGTGCCAGAAAAACCGCGTCAGACGAAAGTTTTCCGTCAACTGCAAAGACGATCAGAGTCAGAAAATTCAAAATCGTAAACACACGATTCAGTACGGCCCTAAAAATCTCGGGTGAATAATGTCTTGAGTGCAACAAAAACACCAATGGCGGGCCATTCGTGGAAGTAGACGTCGACAAAACGCCTGCTAGAACCCCCATTGAATAGTCGAACGCCGGTGGAAGTCGCCGAAGATCAAACTCTCGCGAGCTCAAAAAGACGCCAAACAGAACGAACACACCAAGCAACACTTTCATCAAGCGTGCATCAATATTGTTCAACAACCAAAGTCCAAATGGCAGACCGAACAGGGCTGAAATCACTAGGCGTCGCGATACTTCACGCGCAGAAATTGCGCGTGACTCAATCCACTGGATGCCGCAACTGACCGTTGACACCACCGTGGCTGTCACGACTGCCGTAGGTAGGTCGACGAAAAAAATCATCAATGGCACGGAAATGAGCGCAAAACCAAAACCAAAAAGAGTTTGAATCAATGCCGCACCAAAAACAATCACAGCAACGGCGATATAAGCGGTCAACGACATCTAAACAAGCCCTTTATGCAACTAATTCGTGAGCAAGTCGAGGGCAGAGTCGAAAACCTGTGTGTGAAGGTCGATGTCTTGCTGTGTATGAAATGGCGACAAAAGCGCCATGTTGTGAAATGGCGTGAGCAAGATACCACGGTTCAGCGCCCACAGATGCATGAAATTTTCTAGCACTTCGTCGACTCCAGCCGCTGCCTGCGCACCATTTTTAGGTGGTGCACAAAACCAATATTCGGCCCGACATCCGAGTTGTTGCACACTCCAATCAAGTTTGTGTGTCTCGACCGAATTCAAAACACCTTCCGTCCATCGTGTCGCTAAGCCGATTGTTTTTTCAAACTGACTCGCGAGTAATGCGTTCGACAATGTTGCACGCACCGCAGCCATGGCCAAAACACTTCCAGAAAGGGTCCCGCCCAAACCTGAGACGTCAACATCGTGACTCGCAAGTGACTTTTCAGCCTGTGCCGCAAGCTCGCTTGTCATACCGTAGGCGGCAACTGGAATTCCCCCACCAATCGTCTTGCCTATAACAAGCATGTCGGGCTCGAGGTTCCAAAGTTTTGTAGCTCCGCCCGGTCCGGCACAAATTGTGTGGGTCTCATCAATAATTAAAATCACCCCATGTTTTCGAGTTAATTCTCGTACACCAGCCAGATAACCCTGCTCGGGCAACACGATGCCAATATTGGTTAGCGCAGGTTCAATGAGCATGCAGGCAACATCCCCGAAACTAAGTTGTTCATCCAGCTTTTTTAGGTCGTTGAATGGCACGACTCGCGTTGTCAACGACGGATGAACCTGTGGCCCGATCGCACCATGGCGCGAAATCGTCAAACCCTGGTCATCGGCGATGACCAAAGTTTCATCAACTGTCCCGTGATAACACCAGTCATGAACGAGAACCTTCTTACGTTGTGTCAGATGACGAGCCAATCTGAGTACAAAACGATTCGCATCGGTTGCGCTTACCGAGAACTGCCACTTCGGCAAACCAAAGCGGCGCGCCAACTCTTGACCGACCCAAGTTGAATCGGTACTGGGCAACATAACCGTCGAACCACGTTTAAGTTGATCTGTGATCGCGGTTGTAATCTCATCGACTGCGTGACCAGTCATTGAACCCGTATCACCGAGACAGAAATCTACATATTCGATTCCATCGATATCTGAAAATCGGGCCCCCTGTGCAGTCTTGACAGTGATCGGAAACGCTCCGGACCAACGCTTCATCCACGGCATCGGCACACCGCCGATCAAAGATTCATCGGCTGCAATGGCGGCTTGCCGCGAGCGTGGGTGCAATTCAATAAAGCGCTCTTCTTCTTTGGCGAGCGCATTCGCAAGTTTCACCCGATTCACCACATCTCCATCATGGCAAATTTGGGTCTAATATCATTGAGTGCCCTTGGGAACTTTTCGTGATAACCATTTGGCGATGAAAGTCGATTTCGCCCGCCTAAATCAACGGATTAATGCCCTCGCCGAGATTTCCCCAATCGAAGGTGGCGGCAACTGCCGTCTAGCCCTCACCGATGAAGACAAATATGGTCGAGATTTGCTCGTTTCTTGGATGCGCGAATTGGATCTTGAAGTTTCGGTTGACGTAATCGGCAACATCATCGGCGTATGGAATGTCGGTAAAGGTGCACCCGTGATGTCGGGATCACATATTGATACGGTGCGAACTGGTGGTCGTTTCGACGGATGCTATGGCGTACTTGCCGCGCTTGAAGTGATTCAAACCTGCCAAGAAGCAAAGATCTCGCCACCCCGACCACTTGCAGTTGGAATCTTTACCGACGAAGAAGGCTCACGCTTTGCACCAGACATGCTCGGTTCTCTCGTGTATGTAGGTGGCTTGGCGGTCGAACAGGCACTCGACGTTTTGGCAATCGACGGCGCAAGACTTGGGGATGAACTTGCGCGCATCGGTTACGCGGGCCCCGCGCCATGTCCAGGTCTTTCACCGCACGCATTTGTCGAGTTACATATCGAACAAGGCCCGATGCTCGAAGCCAACAATATTCGCATTGGCGCCGTGACCAGCGTGCAAGGTATTTCATGGCAAGAAGTGACGGTACTTGGGCAGTCGAATCACGCCGGCACAACACCGATGTCACTGCGCCATGACCCCGCGTATGTCGCCGCAGAAATCACGGTTTTTCTTCGCAATTTGGCACGCGAATTCGGTGGTGACCAGGTTTGCACGGTCGGCAAGATCGATCTGCACCCCAACCTCACGAATGTCGTTCCGGCCAAGGCCACGCTCACCCTTGATGTGCGCAATACCGATGAAACCCTCTTGCAACTTGCCGAAGCCAAGATTGCAGAATTTCTCGCGCAAATCGCCGCGAGTGAAGGCGTAAAAATATCCACACGTGAACTATCGCGTTTCGAACCAGTGATTTTCGACAACAGGGTCATTGACTGCGTCGAATCAATTGCCAAACAACAAGGCAACACCGTGCAGCGAATGCCGTCGGGTGCGGGCCATGATGCACAAATGTTGGCGCGAGTCTGTCCCGCAGGAATGATTTTCGTGCCAAGCGTCAAGGGCATCAGCCATAACGCTGCAGAATTTACGCAAGATGCAGACCTTGAGGCCGGTGCGAATATTTTGTTGCATACGATGCTTGCACTTATGACGCTAGACATTCAGGATCAGTAATCAATGACGCGTAATCTGCATGTCGCCGCTGCGCAGCTCGGTCCGATACAAAAAACTGATGACCGAAAAGCCGTCGTCATACGACTCATCAATTTGTTGCGCGATGCTCACTCTAAAAAAGCTGAACTGGTTGTGTTCCCCGAGTTGGCACTAACTACTTTCTTTCCGCGTTGGTTCGTTGACGACATCTCGCAGGCTGATCACTGGTACGAAACCCAAATGCCTTCCAAAGTCACTCAGCCACTATTTGATGAAGCCAAAAAACTGAACATCGGCTTTTGTCTCGGTTACGCCGAACTGACAAAAACTGGCGATCGCTTCAACACACAAATTCTCGTCGAACGCAACGGCACGGTCGTGGCAAAATATCGCAAAGTCCACATTCCCGGTCACGAACATCACGAGCCTGATCGACCGTTTCAACACGCCGAGCGCTACTACTTCAAGCCCAGTGATGACGGTTTTGGAGTTTGGAAAGCGTTCGGTGGACGAATCGGCATGATGATCTGCAACGATCGACGTTGGCCCGAGGCATATCGCGTGATGGGACTACAGGGTGTCGAGATGATCCTCTGCGGCTACAACACACCGTTGCATTACGTGCCAGACCCATCGCAAGACGCATTGCAAGGTTTTCACAATGCGTTGGTGATGCAAAGTGGCGCCTATCAAAACGGCACTTTTGTCGTTGGCGTTGCCAAGGGTGGCGTTGAAGAAGGCGTAGATAGTTTGGCTGACTCATGTATCATCGCCCCGTCGGGCGAAATTCTGGCAAAGACGGCTGGCAACGGCGACGAGGTCGTCTCGGCAATGTGCGATTTAGATTGGTGCAACAACTATAAAAACACCCTGTTTGATTTCAATCGATATCGCCGACCTGAGGTTTACGGTCGAATCACCTCGCAACGCGGCTCGATCCTTGAATAACCTGCATCTTTACAATATGTAAACCTCTACTCCAATGCCTGTATGGTAAATATGTGACCATCGACGCCACGCTCACCCCCGTTAGCCAAGCTGAAGAACGCGTCGCTTTCGTCGTCAATGGCACTCCCGTAACAGTTCGGGGCGATCATCCTCATTTATTGGCCGCGTTGCGTGAAGAACTCGACATCACATCGCCGAAAGATGGTTGCTCACCTACTGGACAATGCGGTTGCTGCACGGTTCTTGTCAACGGCAAGGCAATTGTTAGTTGCCAACAATCGCTTGCAAAAGTTGCGGGTGCACAAATCACAACCCTCGAAGGTGTCAGCCAGACCGAGCGAGATTCATTTGCCAATGCTTTCGCCGCCTGTGGTGGTCTTCAGTGCGGTTTTTGCATTCCCGGAATCATCGTTCGCGCCAAAGCCCAAATTGATAAAAAAGGTGCCGATCTTAAACGCGAAGATATGGCTCGTCACCTCGGGGCACATCTTTGTCGGTGCACTGGTTATGTAAAAATTCTGGACGCCATTGAAACGGTTGCTAAAGGCATCACGCCGCAAATAATTACTACTGGTGGATTAGGTGTACGCGTCGTAAAATACGAAGCGAGCGAACTCGCTCTCGGGGATCGTGACTACATCGACGATATGCGTCTACCGGGAATGTTGCACGCCGCACTGGTCTTTACCCAGCACGCGCGCGCCGAAGTATTGAGTATTGATATTTCAAAAGCTAAGTCGCGACAAGGCGTGAGCGCGGTGTTCACCGCCCAAGATGTGCCGGGCGAATTGATGATGGGCATTATCTATAAAGATTGGCCCGCGATGATTCCAGTTGGTGGCTTTACTTCATATGCTGGCGATGTTTTGGCGATCGTCGTCGCCGACTCACGGATTAATGCGCGTAACGCAGTCGAAGATGTGATTGTGCAGTACGACGTGTTGACACCAATTACTGATGCACGCAAAGCAATAACAGATTCTCAGATCGCAGTTTGGAAAACCGATTCAAATGTACTCTCCAAAAGCGTTTATCAGCGTGGCGATACGAACTCTGCGCTGGCCGAGAGCGCCCATGTGGTCCGTGAAACTTTTTCAACGCAAAGAATTGAGCATGCATTTCTAGAACCTGAAAGCACTCTCGCCGTACCAAGCCGTAGTTCGACAGATACCCGAACACTGCACGTCTATTCGGGAGGGCAAGGCGTTTGGGATGACCGCAATGACATCGCTCGTCTACTTGCGATCCCCAATGAACAAGTAACCGTCACTTTGATTACCAACGGTGGTGCTTTTGGGGGCAAAGAAGACATGAGCAATCAGGCGCACGCCGCTTTGGCTGCCTGGCTTCTAGATAAACCCGTGAAATGTACGCTGACTCGCGAAGAAAGCTTCTTGATCCACGCCAAGCGGCATCCGATCGAAATGACCTATGAGGCAGCCTGTGACGCCAGTGGCAAACTCACTGCTCTTCGCGTTCGGGCACTCGGTGACTCGGGCGCTTACGCCAGCGTTGGCATGAAAGTTCTCGAACGTATGGCAGGGCACGCCAGTGGGCCGTACCGAGTGCCGAACATCGATGTCGAAGCAATTGCCGCACGCACGAACAACCCGATTTGCGGAGCGTTTCGCGGGTTCGGTGCAAACCAAGCACAATTTGCGATGGAAGGAATTCTGGATCGGCTTGCAGAAAAAGTTGGCATTTCAAGTTGGCAAATAAGATCTTTAAACGTCATCAAACCGGGCATGATTTGGGGCCCGGGTCAGATCATGGATGACGGTTGTCTTGGCGCCGAGATTTGTCTGAATGAAATCAAAGCAGATTACGACGCGGCTATCGCATCCGGCAAAGCCGTGGGTCTGGGTCTCGGCCTGAAAAACAGCGGACTAGGTAATGGTTTCAAAGAAATCACAAAAGCAGTCGTGCGTTTTAAGAACAACGGACGCATAGAGGTGCGGCATGGATGGACAGAGATGGGTCAAGGCATCAACACCGTCGCGGCGCAAGTTGCGGTCGAAGAATTGGGCGTAGATGCGCAGCTCATTGACGTCATAGTTGACACGACCCGCGAACTCGGGTTCGGTCAAACCACTGGTTCGCGCGGCACTTTAATGGGCGCCGGTGCTGTGAAGGATGCATGCCATACCGCGATCGCCGCCAATCGCCAGGTTGAAGTAGATCATGTCGGCGAATACCGAGTCGATTGGACCAACAAACTCGGCGAACCAGGTGTTATCAATCCGCTCATCCATTCAACATTTAGTTACGCGGCGCAAATGGTCGTGATCGATCGGGATTCACAAAAAATTGAAAGAGTTGTCGCAATTCATGACGTGGGCCGCGTGGTCAACCCGACTCTATGTGAAGGCCAGGTTGAAGGCAGCGTGCACATGGGGCTCGGCTATGCGCTGACCGAAGACTTCCCATCCGACCCCGAGACGGGATTCCCGATCAACATGACGCTGCGTAGTCTTGGCATTTTGCGCGCCAAAGATGTTCCACCGATCGAAGTCAAACTGATTGAATCTGCTCAACCCAACGCGCCATATGGCATTAAAGGTGTCGGCGAAATCGGTTTGGTCCCGACAGCTGGTGCAGTCGCCGCCGCGTTGCATCATTTGGATGGTGAGTGGCGCAACAGATTGCCGATGCGCCAAGTCAAAGACGAAGATTAGTCATGTCTGCACAGACTCGAGGTTTAGTTTGTGCGCACCATCACTTGTATTCAAGTTTGGTCAGAGGCATGCCGGCACCAAAACAAAAATCAAGATCGTTCATTGAAATTCTCAACAATATTTGGTGGCGAGTAGACGCTGCCCTCGACAACGAGATGATTTATTGGTCGGCCATGCTTGGTGCAACCGAGGCATTGATGAGTGGCACGACATGCATCATCGATCACCATGAATCGCCCAACTGTATCGAGGGTTCGCTGAGCACGATTGCAGATGCGTGCAAGTCGGTTGGTGTGCGTGTCAACACGTGTTATGGCGTGTCAGATCGATGGGACGATAGCCAACAGTTGCACTCGAAGGTCTCGCCCCTTGCAAAGATGACAAAAGCGGCATCTCGTGGCCTTGTCGAATGTGAACGATTTCTTTCATCTGGCGGTCTCGGCATGGTGGGTGTGCACGCGGCTTTCACGTGCAGTGACGAAACACTAAACGCGGCTGCTGGTCTCGCCAAAAAATACTCGGTCGGTGTGCACGTTCATGTTGCTGAAGGTCTCGACGACATTCAGGCTGGTGCTCGCCTTGAATCACTGGCGCAAGATAACTGGCTGCTCGTACATGCGGTACACCTCGATCGCCCATTGCGGGGTCGCGTCGTGCACAACGCTCGTTCCAACATGAATAACGCGGTAGGTTATGCAAAACCATCAGAGAAGCCAAACAAAATTTTGCTCGGCACCGATGGCATTGGTGCAGACATGATCGAAGAGGCACGTGTCGCTTACGCGCGACTACGAGAGTTTGATGTTCAGGCCGACCCGACAATAGTTTGGCAGTGGCTCGATAATTCGCTCGAATTGTTTCCTGATGCGAAAAATGATGTTGTGACATTTAATTACGATTTTGCAGACAGCCCATGGCACACGGCATTCACCACGAATATGACCGCAACTGAGGTCGAAATAGCCGGCGAAAAGATCCTGGTAGACGGCTTACCGACTCGTGTCGATCTGATTGAAGTGCGTGCAAAAGCCCACGAGCAAGCCCTACGGTTGTACGAGAGGTTGAATAATTAATGACACCAACGAGTCAAACAAAATCAGCGCGCGTCGCACTTTATTTGCAAGATGCGCACAAGATCTCAGAAGGCATGGAGTTTTCGAGATACGCCGAGAGCAAGGGGTTCGAGGCCGTATGGCAAGCCGAAAGCCGACTCGTGCGCGAAGCCACTGTGCCGATGGCCGCATTCGCGTCGGTGACCACAACTCTTAAAGTTGGATCCGGTGTTGTCGACTGCTGGAGTCGAAACCCTGCTCGACTGGCGGCAACATTTTCTACTCTCGACGATTTGGCTCCTGGTCGCGTGATCTTGGGCATCGGCGCGTGGTGGGATCCGTTGGCACAAAAAGTTGGCATCTCTCGCGCCAAACCGCTTCGCGCGATGCGCGAGATCGTCACGACAGTACGGGCGCTACTCAACAACGAGACCGTCACTTTCAACGGCGAATTCGTGCACCTCGACGGTGTCGAACTCGATTATGTCTACCAAGACCGTCGACCCAAAGATGTGCCGATTTACATTGGTGCGACTGGCATGCAGATGATGGAGCTCACGGGTGAAATCGCCGACGGTGTGGTGCTCAACTATTTGGTTTCGCCCGAATACAACCAGAAAGCCATGGAGGCTCTGACTACTGGTGCCGACCGTGCCGGACGGTCGGTCGACTCTATTGACCGACCGCAACTCGTGGTTTGCAGTGTTCACGAAGACCGCAAGACGGCACTCGACATGGCGCGTCAAATGGTCACGCAATATCTCGGTCAACAACCGCACATCATGAAGGCATCTGGCGTGCCGCAATCGTTGCTTGACAAAGTTGGTTCAGTTCTGACGTGGCCCGCGACTCACGAGCAGGTTGTGGCCGCATCAAAACACGTACCGGATGAAATTGTGCAAATGCTCACGGCGAGTGGCACCCCAGCCGAGGCACGCCAGAGAGTCACGCACTATCTCAAAAACGGCGCGACCTGCCCGATTTTGTATCCGCTGGGTGATGTCAAGGCAATGATCGACGCATTTTCTAATTGGGACGGTGTTTCTTGAGCGTTGTAGTTCCACGCACACTCAAAGATGCTTTGTCTGCGACAGCGGCAAATCCGTCTGCGTTGATTATTCAAGGTGGCACCGACCTGATGGTCGAGATCAATTTCAACCATCGCCAACCCACAGATGTGATTGCGCTGCGTTTGATCGACGAACTGAAATCATTTCAAATTAATCAAGACAACAAACAAGTCACAATCGGCGCAGGCCTGCCATATCAAACAATGGAGCACGGCGAGATCGCCAATCTTCTGCCGGCGCTCGCCCAGGCTGCACGCACAGTCGGCTCGCCACAAATTCGAGCCACTGGCTCAATCGGTGGCAATCTTGGCACCTGCTCACCCGCCGGTGATGCCCTGCCCGTCTTAAGCGCACTGAATGCGACTGTTAACTTACAAAAATCAGATTCAGCGAGATCTGTATCAATTCATGATTTCATGGTCGGCGTCAAACGCAACTCTCGGCAACCTGGCGAGATCATCGTGTCAACAACTTTGCCAATCGTCACGGGCTGGCAGGGCTACGCGAAGGTTGGTGTACGCAACGCGATGGTCATTTCGGTTGCATCCTGTTGTCTTGTGGTTGACCGCGCGAGTGGCACAATCTCGGTTGCACTTGGTGCCGTTGGACCGACCATCGTTCGCTGTCGAGAAACTGAAGCATGGCTCGCCACCAAAATTGACCTAAAAACAAAATCTACGGTCGCGCCA
>CAMBWL010000026.1 GCA_945871625.1 Bifidobacterium breve | reverse complement strand
AATACGACATGTCGAAACCCTTCGGGCATCGGCGCGAACGGTTCGTGCTTTTCAGGTTGGCCGGTGGCTGCCAACGCCGCGAGAGTTCGCCCGTGGAAACTGCCCAGGGCACTGACCACGACATGTTTGCCACGACCACCAAATTTTCGGGCCAATTTAATGCCGGCCTCGTTGGCCTCAGCACCAGAATTGCAGAAGAAAACTTGACCGTAACCGGCATTTTCGCCACAGGCTTCGCTGAGCAACTTGTCGACCATCAACGCGGTTTGAGTTGCGACCGGGTTCGCAAAAAAATTGCTGACATGCAACAACGTGTTCGCCTGGTGCGCAATCGCCGCAGCGACAACTGGGTGGCTGTGTCCAAGCGACGTCACGGCGATTCCGCATAAGAAATCTAAATATCGCTTGCCGTTCACGTCCCACAACTGCGTGCCTTGACCACGCTCGAACATCACCTGTGGTGCGCCGAATACGGGCATAAACGGACAAGATGGTCGTGCGTTCAGCAGTGCAGTCGCAGTTTTGCTGTTTGCAAAAGCATGGGTTGGTGTCGTCGTCATAATGATCGTTAGCCCCTCGAAACCATCGTGCCGACTCCGGCGTCTGTGAACAGTTCGAGCAACAACACGTGGGCGATTCTTCCGTCCAAAATGTGTGCTTGATAAACGCCGCGCTCAATTGCCGCCACGCAACTCTCAATTTTTGGGATCATTCCCCCGTCGACTGCCCCAGACCCGAGTAATGCACGCAGTTGCAATGTCGTGGCTTGACGCAACAGTGAATTCGCATCATCTTTGTTGCTACGCACGCCCGCAATATCTGTCATGTAAATCAACTTCTGTGCACCGAGCGCCTCGGCCAGCGCACCCGCCGCCGTGTCGGCGTTGATGTTGTAAGCCTGACCGGTGCTGTCTGTGCCCAGCGTCGCCACGACGGGCACTTGCGACTCGGCGAGCATTTTTTTGACTATCGTCGCATCAACTTTTGTTATCTCACCGACAAAACCCAATGCTGCATCATGGGGTGCGGCAATAAACATATTCGCATCCTGACCAGACACCCCAACCGCTGGTGCACCGTGTTGGTTGAT
Organism: Bifidobacterium breve; assembly: GCA_945871625.1. GTDB lineage: Bacteria > Actinomycetota > Acidimicrobiia > Acidimicrobiales > Ilumatobacteraceae > BACL27. Next base: position 8,962 of record CAMBWL010000026.1, on the reverse strand, counting down.
CGCCGACACCAACTGCGGGTTCACCGTACCCAAGAGCACCATGCTGACAATCTCCATAGTCTCGGCGTCTGTAACTCGCAGTCCATTATGAAAAGTCGGCTTCTTGCCAAGTCGCTCCATCATCGTCGAAATCTGTGGCCCACCGCCGTGTACGACGACTGGCTTGAACCCAACAGCGTGCAACAATGCAATGTCCTGGGCAAACGCGGCCAGCGTGTCGTCACTATTCGCACCCGCAATAGCGTTGCCGCCGTATTTGACAACCACTGTTTTGCCCGCAAATTTTTGAATGTACGGCAACGCTTCAATCAACAAGTTTGCTACTTGGGCAGAGTCGACAACCGACTGATCGATTGCCGTGCGTCCATTTTTCGTCATGGGTACACACCTACCTTGCTCAAACCAAAAGTTTCATCGAGACCGAGCGCAACATTGGCCGCTTGCACGGCGCCGCCCGCCGCGCCTTTCGTCAAGTTGTCAATTGCCGACAACACGACGACATAGCCGGTTCGCTCATCGAACCTCGCGGAAATATGCACCGAATTCGAACCCAGCGTCGCTTTTGTTGACGGTGATGCTGGTCGCACCGCTACAAACGGTTCGCGAACATATGCCCGACTTAAAACTGCGAGCAACGAAGCCGTGCTTGTTTTCGAAGCATCGACAGGTCTGGCATAACAAGTCGCAAGAATGCCGCGATTCATCGGCGCAAGATGCGGGGTGAACAAAATTTGAGCCCCTGTAACTTGTTCAATTTCTGGTGTGTGGCGATGATCAAGCAGTCCATATGCGGTGAAGTCTTCGTCTACGACACAAAACGAATTGCTGTTCTTAAGTGCTCGACCCGCACCCGACACACCCGAGGCCGCGTCAACTATTACACCAGTGGTGTCGATCACTTTCGCCTTGACCAACGGCGCGAGAGCCAAACTTGCCGCTGTTACATAGCAACCTGGCGTGGCGATCAACTTTGCCGTCTTCAACTCTTGGCGATACAACTCGGGTAAACCGTAGACGGCGGCTGCCAACTCGGCGGGCTGATCGTGATCGAATCCATACCAAGTCGGATAAAGCGTGGAATCCTTCAACCTGAAAGCCGCACTGCAGTCGACTACCAATCGAATTTTGTGGATTAGTTGCGGCACGATCTGCAAGCTGACCTCGTGTGGCAAAGCCAAAAAGACAACGTCGCATTTCAGGGCCTTATCCAATGAATATTCGTCAAACACCAAATTTGGATAGGCCGTGGTCAAACTCGGATACAAAGTCGACGCCAACGCACCTGCCTGCGTGTCACCAGTGGCATAAACGACTTCAAACTCGGGGTGCACGGCACAAAGCCTGAGCAGTTCTACGCCGACAAAGCCGGACGCACCCAAAATGCCTACAGAAATCATAGATGTATTATTATACGGCTTAGTGCATACTTATGCAAGCATTGTTTTTAGGGTTTTTGCTCTGGCTCGCTCGCACTTCTCGCGAGAAGCGCAGCCCGAATAATGGTCATTGACGACCCCAAGCGATTGCATTGCGGCATACATCGTTGTCGGTCCGACAAACTTAAAGCCCATCTTGCGCAGAGCCTTGGACAGCGCCTCTGACTCCGGCGTCTGGCTGCGAATGTCCCTTGGCCCTGTTGGGGTCTTCAGCGATTTTCCCGAGTGATTCTCCGGGCAAAAACTCCACATGAACTTTGCCAGCGAGCCGAACTCATGCTGCAAATGCAAAGTCGATTTTGCATTTTGAATCGTCGCTTCGATCTTGCCCCTGTGCCTGACGATGGCGGCATTTGACATCAAGCGCTTGACATCTCTGCTGTTGAACTTAGCGACAATGATGGGCTCAAAGTTTTTAAACGCGACTCTGAATGAGGGACGTTTGCGCAATATCGTCAGCCAACTCAAGCCTGATTGAAAACCCTCCAGGCAGATCTTTTCGTAGATCAGTCTGTCGTCGACTACTGGCTTCCCCCACTCTTGGTCGTGATAACGCAAATACTCGCTATCACCCGCGCACCAGCTACATCGCTCGTGTTTGCCGACGCCAACGAGTACTGGCTTGCCCACCAAAAGAGTTGAATCAGTCGCGCAGTCGCGCGCCAAGTTTTGCTGCTGCGTCTAAACACCGTTGGCGAATTGTGGTTACTTCGGCGTCGGTCAAAGTGCGGTCGCTGGCCTGCAAACACAATCTGAAAGTCAAACTGCGCGAATCATCAGCAAGACCCGCACCACGATAAACGTCAAATAGTTCTAGAACGACTAGTTCAACGCCACCCGCTTGACGCAACGCCTTCATCACTGCCCCGGCAGTTTGACTGTTCGGCACCGCGAATGCCAAGTCGAAATCGCTTCTTGGAAAGCGACTCACTGGCTTGGCGTTGGCCACTCGAGGTGTTTCAGACAACAACACCGAGAGGTTAAGTTCCAAACAAGCAACGGTCGCATTGATTTGATTTTTTGCCAATACTCGGGGATCAATTTCGCCGACACAACCCAAAATTTGTTTGCCCCGACGCAAAGTGGCGCTGCGCTTGGGGTGGAAACCAGGCTCGACGCTGCCCTGATCTAGTTGCGCACCGAAATTCATGACGCTCGACAACTGACTCCACCAATCAAGTGCGAGCGCGCTCGTCTCGCCGACGGCGACGAGACACAACGATTCATACTCATCCGGCAAACCATCAACAGATTCAGCCGTGCCCGACGGGTAGACATGACCCAATTCGAACAGCAGAATGTTGGCTGCTCGATGTGAAATGTTGTAGCCGATTGCCTTCAGCAAACCGGGTCGTAACGAAGTGCGCAAAATGCTTTCTTCGAACACCAAGGGGTTCGCCAACAGAATCGCGTTGTCCTCGGTCAACCCAGTCTTTGTCAAATCGCCCGGGGCCAAAAATGGGTTCGGCATCGCCTCGCTCAGACCCATGCTCAGCACCACGTCCCGAAGATCTCGGCGCCGTTGCTGCAGCGGCGACAGTCGACCGTGCATCGTGGACTGTGGGACGACTTTGCCAAGTTGGTCGTACCCGTAATGTCGGGCAACTTCTTCGACAAGATCGATCTCTGATTCGCAATCGGGCCGCCACGAAGGCACCGCGATCTTCAAACTTGGTGTTTTCGCACCTGAAACCGACTTGGTTGCAAAGCCGATTCTGGCCAAGATCACGGATATATCTTTTGTCGTGAGCTTCGTACCCAAGACGCGATTCAGTTGCGCAACTCGTAACGCCACGACTCTTTGTTTTGCAGGCAGCGATTTTTCTTTTACGTCGCTTGCACCGCTATGCACGACCAAATTCGGGCAAGACTCGCGCAACAAAAAGGCGAAGCGGCTCACCGCGTGATCGACACCATGCGGGTCGACTCCTCGCTCAAAACGCATCGACGCTTCGGATCGCAAACCGAGCCGTGTTGCGGTTCGAGCGATACCCGAGCCCTCAAACCACGCGGTTTCGAGTGCCACGGTTTGTGTTTGCCCGCTGATTTCAGTTGCGGCGCCACCCATCACGCCGGCCAACCCAATCGGGTTGTCTTTACCGTCGCAGATCAAAAGGTCGGTCGTTTCAAGTGCTCGAGTCTGACCGTCGAGCGTCACCAGTGTTTCACCAGAGCGAGCACAACGAATCTTGAAACCATTGTTTATTTTTTCGGCATCGAAGGCGTGGGTCGGTTGGTTCAATTCAAGCATCACCATATTCGACGCATCGACGACATTGTTGATCGGTCGCATGCCACAATTTGTCAGACGTCGCGCTATCCAATTCGGTGAGTCACCGACGACGACGCCAGACATAACTGTCATGTTGTATCGGGCGCAACGCTTTTTGTCAGCGATTGTCACCTTGATTGTGCGGGCCGCACCTTTTTTGACTTTGTCACCCATCGGCGCAGCGATTTTGATTCGCAAGTTGGCACCAAGATCGCGAGCAACACCGAGGTAACCGTTGCAGTCGGGTCGATTGCGCGTCACATCCAGATCAAAAACACAGTCGCTCTTGATATCGAGCGCGGAGAAAACATCTTTCCCGAGTTTTAAATTTTTTGGCAAAATCAAAATGCCGTCAGCATCGGTCGTCAATCCCAACTCGATTCCAGAACAAAGCATTCCATGACTTTCGATACCGAGTATCCCGCGCGGGGTGATAAGTCGTCCGTCTGGCATGGTCGTACCCAGGGTCGCCAGCGGAATCAGGTCGCCGGGTTTCATGTTGAACGCCCCACACCACACATGCAACTCTTTGCCATCGCCTGCATCGACATAGACACGATGTACTTTCGCCGCATCAGGGTGACGCTCGGTTCGCAAAACTTTCGCAACAACCACGCCCTTGATTGGCGTGTCAACTTGAGTCACCGACTCGACAGCCAAACCCAGGCTTGTCATCGCTGTCGAAAGTTTCTCGACATTCGTGCCGAACACACCGAAATCGTTCAACCACGAGTTGAGAATCTTCACTAGAACTGCCTCAAGAATCGCAGGTCGTTCGTATACATCTCACGTATGTCCCCGACCTTGTGACGCTCTTTGGCCATCCGATCGATGCCGAATCCGAATGCAAAACCGGTGAATTCTTCAGGGTCGATGCCCCCGCTGCGCAAAACATTCGGGTGCACCATGCCGCAGCCGCCCAGTTCTATCCACTCACCGTCGGCACGACGAATATCAAACTCGGCACTCGGCTCAGTGAACGGAAAAAACGACGGGCGCAGGCGACTAGAAAAGTCGTCGCCAAAAAATGCTTTCGTGAACGCTTCGATTGTTCCGGCCAGATGGGCGAAAGTTATGCCACGATCGACGACCAAACCTTCAATTTGATGGAACACCGGCATGTGCGTGGCATCTGGCGTGTCACGGCGAAAAACACGACCTGGCATGATCGCATAAATCGGTGGCTTCCAAGATTTCATCACGCGAATTTGTACGGGCGACGTATGGGTACGCAACAAAACTGAACCTGGCTCGCCATATTCAAGGAACATAGTGTCAAATTCAGAACGCGCGGGGTGCGATTTGGGCATATTCAACGCCTCAAAATTGTTGAAATCGGTTTCAACCTCAGGACCTTCGGCGATCTGAAAACCGAGACCGACGAATACATCCTCGAGTCTTTGCGTTGCCTGGGTCACGATGTGGCTGTGTCCACGCCGACGTTGAGTAAGTAACTCGGTCAGGTCAAGAGATTCACGAGCGATGCGATTAGAAATTTCAAGTTCGGTAAATTCGCCAGTGCGCGTCTCAATCGCCGTCGAAATCAGTGTCGCGGCGGCGTTCAAAAGCTGACCGATTGTGCGCTTATCTTCGACCGACGAGAGTTTGCCCATGTCGCTTTTAAAACTGTTGAGCTGGCTTTCTTTCTTGTTTAGTTCGACCCCCAGAGCCCGCAAAGCATCCAAGTCTGAGGCGCTTTTGATCGCTTGCAACGCTGAGTCACGGGCCGTCTCGATTGCCTGGCTGATTGCACCGACCGTGTTTTGCTCAGACATCGTTATCTAACTTTAGTCGTCCGCCAGTTCTGGCTGGGGCTACTTATCGTGTTGACGCTTCGCTTCAAAACACAACAACGTCGCGGCCATCGCTACGTTGAGGCTTTCACTGCGTCCGGCATGCGCAATCGTCAGCCATCCATCCAGATTGGTGTTGAGCGAAAGTCCGTGTGACTCGTTGCCCAAAACGATTGCCACTCGCCCCGAAAGATCGGCTTGCGCAAAATCAATCGACTTTTCAAGCTGATGGCTCGAAGAACCCCAGAGTTTGAACCCAAGTTCACCGATTTGATCAAGATTCACCGATTCATATACGGGAATATTAAAGATCGCGCCCGCTGAAGCCCGCACGACCTTCGGACTGAATGCGTCCACGGTGCCGGTTGTCAGCAACACCCCACTCGCACCTGCCGCTTCAGCAGAGCGCAATATCGTGCCCAAATTTCCTGGGTCAGAAATCTTGTCGGCCACTACGACCCAAGCACTTTCGTTTGTTTTCAATTCGTTGAGGTCGCGATCTTGCTTCAGCGCGATCGCAATCACCGGTTGAGGTGTCGCCGTCGATGCGACTCGCTCCATTACGCCTGCTGCCAAATCATTGACCGCACTACCCGCACCCGAACATGCAACGGCGCCCGGCGCAACAAACTGTGATTCGATCCGCCATCCTGCACGAATTGCTTCGTCAATCAGCGTGGCACCCTCGACGACGAACGCCTTTTCTTGCGCTCGCTCTGATTTATCGCTTACAAGTCTGCGCAATCGCTGAACCCGATTGCTCGTGAACGCGAGTGGCAAAAGACTCAGACGAGCGCGCCCTTTGCGGTTTCGACTAATTTGGCGAACGCCTTTTCGTCGTGCACGGCAAGGTCGGCCAGGATCTTTCGATCCACGGTGATGCCGGCTGCAGATAAACCTGCGATGAAGCGGCTGTAGCTCATGTCGTGAATCCGGCAACCAGCGTTGATCCGTTGAATCCACAAACTGCGAAACTCGCACTTCTTTGCACGACGGTCACGAAACGCGTATTGCCCCGAGTGCAATACCTGCTCGTTAGCCGATCGAAATGTACGACTGCGGTCGCCGTAGTAACCCTTTGCTTTTTCAAGAATCGCCCTGTGCTTTTTGCGGGCATGAACAGCACGTTTAACTCTGGCCATCTTCGTTTCCTTTCATTTAGGTCTGGATAAAAACTTTTTGTTCGGCTTACCGTTCGGCAAGCAGACGCTTGATCCGCTTCACATCTCCGGTGTGCACGTCCACCGTGCCGTCAAGACGACGCGTGCGCTCGCTTGATTTGTGCTCGAACAAATGCTGGCGCATCGACTGCTGACGACGAAGTTTGCCCGTGCCCGTTTTCTTAAATCGCTTCTTGGCTGTCTTGGATGTTTTCATCTTTGGCATTTTGTGTCTCCGTTTCGGTTGTGATATTCGAAATATTTATTGGTTGGACGGCGGGTCTTGCTGCCGCTGGTTTTGGATTCGGGCGCTTTGCTGCTTTTTTGTCTGGTGAAAGAACCATCGACATGTTCCGTCCTTCGAGTCGATGGGGGGTGTCAACTTTGGCGATCGGACCGAGTTGCTCGATCACGGCGTCCAAAATTTTCGATCCCAACTCAGGGTGGGCCATTTCTCGCCCTCTGAATTGCAAAGTGACTTTCACCTTGTGGCCCTCCTCGAGAAACTCGAGCATGTGACGCACCTTGGTGTCAAAGTCGCCTTTGGCAATCTTCGGCTTGAACTTGACTTCCTTCATCGTGATCTGCACCGTTTTTTTGCGGGACTCCTTCAGTCTCTGAGCCTCTTCGTAGCGGAACTTTCCGTAGTCCATAATCCGGCATACGGGTGGCTCTGCTAACGGAGCAACTTCAACAAGGTCTAAATCGGCCCTGCGTGATCGCTCAAGTGCATCTTCGATACTGACGACTCCAACTTGTGATCCATCTGCGTCAACAAGTCGAACCTGTTTGGCTCGAATTCTCTCGTTGTAGCGCGGTTCATTATTTGGCGGTGCTATGACTGTTCACTGCTTGACAAGCGGCTGTGCCTCCTCTTAGGTAATGGATAAAACTCGAGGCCCAAAAGTTGGCTTTGTTGCAAGGCGCGAGTCGAGGCCAGCCGTGGCAACGCCACTGCGAACAGTCGACCGAGACGCACTAAGCAACGCAGTTCTAACTTTCGAACTTCGTAAAACTTGTGGCAAGGTGGGAAACTAGTTTCCACTTTTGCTGTAGTAACCGAAAAGATTTTAACCTAAACAATTACTGAGGCATAATGGTATCGCAAATGTCTGACAACCCCACCCCCGAACAAGAAAAGGTCATGGCCGAAGCGCGAGCCCGTCTCGCCGAAACACCCGCCAGCGTTGTGGTGGCTAATCATGTCGTCGGTCTATACGAATTGGCTGCGATCCATTTGGGTGCGAACCCACCAAGATTTGATGACGCTCGCCTGGCAATTGATGCACTTGCTGCAATCGTCGACAATCTTGGCACTCGGCTCGGCGCCGACCACGGCACTTTCAAAGACGCCCTCGCCAACATCCGCTTGGTATACGTCAAACTAACCAGCCCAGAACAATCTGAATAGTCAAATATATCATTCAAACCTTGATTGCTCGCTAAGCCGAGCACCGTTCATCCACTCTTCGACCTTCATGATTGCTTTGCCTTCAGGTTGAACTTCAATTAGCGAAACCGCACCATCTGTGGTTGCCACGACACAACTCAAGTTCGTCAAATCGCAAATTTGTCCGGGCAGTTTGCCCAATGTCTGAATTGATGACACCTTGGCGCGCGCAATCTTCAACCGCTTGCGGTTAATCGTGGCGAATGCGCCCCCAATTCGCACTTGGCGAACTACTTGAATCGCCGGTGTCTGCCAATTTATTTGCAGGTCATTTGTCGTAATTTTTTTTGCATACGCAACTTCGCCGCTTTGTTCGACTCCGTCTCGACAACCGTTTTTTACCGTGAACAACAACAATTTGATCGCCACAGCATTCAGTTTCAGTCTGAGTGAATCTGCGTCATCCATCTCGTCGATCTGAACTTCGTCGCGCGCAAAGACCTCACCCTCATCAAGTTTTTCAACCACTCGCATGATGCACACCCCGGTTTTCGTATCCCCCGCCAATATCGCCCGCTCAACTGGTGCGGCTCCACGCCAGCGTGGTAACAACGAAAAATGCACGTTTACCAACGGCACGGCACTCAATAGGTCCGACTTGAACAGTTCTCCGTAAGCCACAACTACACCGAGTAGGTTCTGATCTTGTTGCGCCAAGGCGATCGCATCATTTGGCGAATGTGAAACGGCGATACCCAATCTTTGTGCGGCAATTTTTACGGGGCTGGCGGTGGTTTTGGTTCCTCGACCGCGACGAACATCAGGTCGGGTGACGACTAGTCGAACGTCGCAACCACTTGCGACCAAGGCTTCGAGTGGTGCCACCGCGATCTCAGGTGTGCCGAAGTAGA
>CAMBWL010000025.1 GCA_945871625.1 Bifidobacterium breve | reverse complement strand
CTGATCCGGCCTTCAAGATTCGTTGTTGTCCCATTTTTTTCGCCATAAGCAGCGGCCGGTAAAACTACATCTGCGTTGCGATTTGAATCGTTGATCATCGTGTCGATGCTGATCAAGTTTTTAACTTGGGTGAATGCGCGTTGCACAAGGCTGGAATCAGGCACGTCAGCCATCGGGTCTGCGCCAAGCAAAATCAGACAATCAATCTTGCCCGCGGCTGCAGCGTTCAAAATGTCGATCGCGTCACCCGAATTATTTTGTGGCGTCAACCCCGCCGCGATTGCCCCGCGCACGTTGCCACGGCGCAAAACTGGAAGCACTTTCACGCTTGGTGCCGCGACAAAAACTTCGGCGAGTGCTTGCAGCGTGAATATCTCGTTTTCGGCCAAATTGTGTCGACCAACGACGACGACGACTTGGCCACGGGCAAGTTGCTCTTTCATTTCTGGTGTCGACAATGCATCACGCACGGCCTGCGCCTGGTGTCCTGGTTCGAAGCCAACTGTGCGCCAGGCGTGCGGGGTCAAACCAGAATCACGGGCACTCACTTCGATAATTCGAGATTTGCGTTTCTGCGCCGCATCTCGCACGCGCAAATAAAGAACCGGCAACTCTTCTTTGAGATCGGGAGCAAGCAAGATGATCGTGCTCGCTGCGCAAGTCTCATCGATCGTCGCCTGCGCAAGATTGAAAACTTCGGGACTCAAACCATCACCCAATTGAGAATCGCGCTGATCGATGCCGAGTTTGTCGGCCAACATCGCCCAAGCAAACGCATCTTCATTCGTGCCACGAGCACCACCCAAAATTGCCACCGAATTTGTATTGTTGGCCAAGGCAAAACGAATCATGCGGGCAGTGGTTTCAAGAGCAACCGACCAAGATGTTGCCGCAAGTTCCGCACCCGTCTTGACCAGCGGCGTCGTTAAACGATCGGGCGAGTTCACCGACTCAAAGTTGTAACGACCGCGATCGCACAGCCACCCCCAATTCACGGGATCGATATCTACGCCTTGATATCGCACGAGTTCATCGCGACTGCTTTGCACGACGGTTCGACAACCAACCGAACACGAAGTGCAGGTGCTTTCCGTTTGTTCAAGATCCCACGGACGCGCCTTAAATCGATAAGGCTTGGCGGTCAACGCACCCACGGGGCAAATCTGCACTGTGTTGCCGGAGAAATACGAACTGAACGGCTCGTCGGGAAATGTCAGAACCTGAGTGTCGTTGCCACGACTGATGAATGTGATCAACGCATCACCCGCAACTTCGTCGGCAAACCGGGTGCATCGATCACACAAAATGCATCGCTCACGATCTAGGTAGACGATGTCGCTGATTGCGATCGGCTTTTCGTAGTGACGCTTTTCTTCGACGAATCGACTCTCTCCCGGGCCATGGCTGAATGCTTGATCTTGCAACGGACATTCGCCACCCTTGTCGCAAACAGGGCAATCAAGTGGATGATTAGCCAACAACAATTCGAGCACGCCCTCTTGGGCTTTTTTTACCGAGTCTGTCGTGGTGCGAACGATCTGACCCTCGACAACAGGCGTCATGCACGACACAACGATCATCGGTCCCCGCGGTGTTTCAACTTCAACAAGACACTGCCGACACATGCCCACCGATGACATACGCGGGTGATAACAGAATCTGGGGATGAAATCATCGGTTCGATCCGCCGCCGCAATAATCAACTCACCTTTTCGCGCTACGACCGGTTTGTCGTTGATCGTGATGTTGACGACATTTGGGTCGACAACACTTTCTTTGATTGGATCCACAATCGTCATGCCGACGCCCCGACTGCCGTAACCGGAATATTCACACGCTTTTTTACGCGTGCTTCAAACTCGCTTCTAAATAGAGTCAAAGCCGAATGCACCGGGGCGAAAGCCGATGGCCCGACGAAACAAATCGTGGTCATCTTGTACGGAAACGGAACAGCTTTCAAACCTAATTCTTCATTGGCTGCGTGCGGAAACGCACCCGGGCAAATCATCGCCCCAACTTCGAGCAGTTGCTGCAAATCTGCATCGGTACCATCACCGTCAACTACGCGTCGCAAGATTCTTTCGAGCCAAGTTCCACCCTCGCGACACGGCGTGCACTTGCCGCACGACTCGTGTGCATAGAAATGAGTCAGCGTCAAAGCGGCCGCCGGAATGTCAGTCGTCTCGTCCATCACCATTACCGCACCCGAGCCGAGCATCGACCCAGCGGGCCCGACTTGACTGGCCTCAAAAGGGAGATCAAGTTGATCAGGGGTGAACCAAGGTGCAGAGCCACCGCCCGGCACGAATGCCTTCAATGCATTTCCATTACGAATACCGCCACAAAACTCTGGGCCGTAAATCAAATCGCGAAATGTCGTGGTGCCGTTGATGATTTCATAGACGCCAGGCCGTTCGACATGACCCGAAACAGCAACCATCCGCGTACCCGGTGATGTCTTCGTACCGATCGCCGTGTAGGCAGCAACGCCATGATTTAGCAACCACGGCAAGTTGGCAAGTGTTTCGACGTTATTCACGATCGTGGGCTGACCATAAAGACCGTTCGCCGCGGGGAAAAATGGCGGCTTGAGTCGTGGCATTCCGCGATTGCCTTCAAGGCTTTCAATCAACGCCGTTTCTTCGCCTACGACATAAGCGCCTGCACCCCAATGCAAAATAATATCGACCGAGAACTTCGAGCCTAAAATATTTTTGCCGATATATCCGGCCACATACGCCTCGTTCAACGCGGCAGCCACACGCTCTTGGGCGACAGCCATCTCACCTCTTATATATAGGAAGCACTGCGACAGACCAGCGGCATAACAAGCAATCAGACAGCCTTCGATTAATTGATGCGGATCGCGTTCCATCAACAAACGGTCTTTGTAGGTGCCGGGCTCGCTTTCGTCGCCGTTGACGACCAAGTAGCGCGGCCAAACTTGTTGCGGTGTGAGCCCCCACTTGACGCCCGCCGGAAAACCAGCACCACCACGACCGAGCACCGTCGCACTTTTTACATCATCGTGGACTTCATTTGCTGGTCGTGCCAAAGCCGCGCGCAAACCCTTGTATCCATCCGTTGCGAGATAACGCTCGAGGGTGTACGAGTCGGCAAACTCAAATCGTGAAGTAACAATCTTTGGTCGATCTCCCGCTACGAAACCGGGCGCATGCACATATGTCTTGCTCACAGTGCGGCCTTGCCGTCCAGCCACGCTGGTGACTCGTTGACATCTTCTGGGTCTTTTGCGCCCACTGCACGATCAGCCGGAATAACTTGTTGCACTTTTGCCAGCACTCCGTGCGGCGGAAACTCATCTTTTAATTTGTTGTCACGCAAGTTGTCGATCAAATTATCCAAATCAGTAGGCGTAACACGCAAGCGGTAGCGATAGTTGACCTGCAATGTTGGGGCCTCAGTGCAGGCGGCTTGGCACTCAGCATGGGCGAGCGTGAACATGCCATCTGATGTCGTGCCACCGGCGTTCACGCCAAGTTTCTTTTCAGCATGGTGCATCAACTCATTTGCACCCATCAGTGCGCATGACATTGTTCGACAAATATTGATCAGATATTTTCCGACCGGCTCAAATTTGAACATCTCATAGAAGGTTGCGGTTCCATAAACCTCGGCGGAAGTCACGCCGACGAGTTCTCCCAAATGTTGCATTGCTTCTCGGGTGATATAACCATTTTGCTCTTGCGACAGATGCAACAAAGGAATCAGAGCCGACTTCGGACGCGGGTACCTGGCGATAATCTCGCGTGCCGATTTTGTGTTCGTTTCGTTCAGGCGACTCATCTGTCTACCTCGCCGAGTACTGGGTCGACAGAAGAGATAACAGCCACGGCATCAGCAACCAAGCCGCCACGCATCATCAGAGGCATGGTCTGAATGTTGATGAAACTCGGGGCGCGCACGTGCATGCGATAAGGGGTTGACGAGCCATCGCTGGCGATATAACACGCGATCTCTCCACGCGGGCTTTCAATTGCAACATACGCTTCACCTTCGGGAACTTTGAAACCCTCGGTGAAAATCTTGAAGTGGTGAATCAGCGCTTCCATCGACTCGTCAATGCGGCCCCGTGGTGGTGGGGTAACTTTCTTGTCTTGAATTCGATAGTCGCCCTGTGGCATTGCGTCCAACACTTGACCCACGATTCGCATCGACTCGCGAATTTCGTTCAAACGAATTGAATAGCGATCAAAAGCGTCACCATAACTACCGACAATCACATCAAACTCGACTTTGTCGTACCGCAGATATGGCATGTCACGACGCAAGTCCCATGAAAAACCTGTGCTGCGCAGAATTGGACCAGTCGCCGACAGCGCAATCGCTTCATCGCGGGTAATCACGCCCACGCCCTGCAGACGTTCACGCCAAATCGGTTGACCTGTCATCAATATTTCGTACTCGGCGAGTCGCTTCGGCAGAGCCTCAAGAAGGTTCAAGACTTCGTCCCGCCACCCCGCCGGAAGATCCGCCGCGACGCCACCGGGTCGAATGAAGTTGTGATTCATTCGTAGACCGGTGACCTTTTGAAAAAATCTCAGAACCTCTTCTCGCTCACGAAAGCCGTAGAGCATCATCGAAACCGCGCCGATATCCATGCCATTCGTCGCCAAAAATAACAAATGGCTGCTGATTCGATTTAATTCTGAGAGCAGCATGCGGATCCACACCGCGCGCTCCGGAATGTCTTGGTCGATGCCAAGAAGTTTTTCAGTCGTCATTGCAAAAACGAGTTCATTGTTCAGTGGTGATGCATAGTCCATGCGCGTCACGTTCGTTGCGCCTTGCATGAAAGTGAGTGACTCGCCCGTCTTTTCCATGCCGGTGTGCAAGTAGCCAATTACGGGCTTGCATCGCAATACGGTTTCGCCATTAAGTTCAAGCATCAACCGTAGAACGCCGTGGGTGCTCGGGTGTTGCGGACCCATGTTGATGATCATCGTCTGGTCTTCGCTCTGTGTGCCTGCCAACGCCGCGACTTCAGATTCACTCATCCGCAAAACGGCACCCGAGCCGCGCAAGATTTCTTTGGTTGAAATATCTTTGCGCAGTTGAAGTTCTTGTCGACCTTCGCTTGTGCCAGCAGCCGCCACTTCGGCAGATCCAGAGTTCGTCGGGTTCTCGGTTGTGGTCATGATGCGGCACCCTTGAACTGAACTGGAATATTTCCGGAGGCGTAATCTTTGCGCAGCGGATGACCCTGCCAATCTTCTGGCATCAAGATGCGGGTCAAATCTGGGTGACCACTGAACTTGATCCCGAACATGTCGAAAACTTCACGCTCCATCGCCTCGGTGCCGGGATAAAGATCAAAGGCCGAATCAATAATTGCATCTGACTCAGATATTTGCACTCGCAAACGCACCCGACGACGCTGCGAAAGCGAAAGCAGATTGACTACAACTTCAAAACGCTCGAGTGAAATTTGATCGGCAACTTCTGGTGCAATCGTGCGACCCGGGTGGGTCAAATAGTCAACAGCAGTGAGGTCGACACACATCTCGAAACCTTCGGTGCGCAAGTTTGAGAGTGTTTTTAAATAGTCAGTCTTGGCGACGAAACGGACATCGTCAGCAACACCACCCGAAACTTGTGCCACGGCTCAACGCTGTCCAATAATTACGGGCGTAGTCGTACCCGCCGGAACTTCTTGAATACGAACTTGCGCGCCAGCACCAGTTGTGTCGCGACGGCGCATAATCTCACCGTCTTCGATCAACTGGTGCAAAGTTTCAATCGCGTGAATCAAAGTTTCAGGTGTAGGTGGGCAACCCGGTGCATAAACATCAACCGGGACAATTTGATCGACACCTTGAACAATCGCATAGTTGTTGAACATTCCACCACTGCTGGCGCAAACACCCATTGAAATGACCCACTTCGGTTCCATCATCTGGTCATAGACCTGACGCAACACCGGCGCCATCTTCTGGCTGACTCGACCAGCGACGATCATGATGTCGGCTTGGCGCGGTGAGGCACGAAAAACTTCCATGCCAAATCGGGCCAAGTCATAGTGGGCGGTTCCCGCCGTCATCATTTCGATAGCACAACACGCAAGGCCAAAGGTCGCGCCCCAACTCGACCGCGATCGTGACCACTTCACAAGATCTTCAACGCGGCCCGTCAAGAAATTATGTTCAAGACCACCCAGACCGTCATCGGCAACATTTTGAACCAAGCCCATCAAACAGAAACTTTCTCTTGCTCGCGACCATCAAGCCCCACCCGACGAATCGTCGTAGATGTCGAGCGCGACGCTGAAAGAATATCTCCATCAACTTCAACCAACTTGCGTGCTTTTTTGACAGGACCCCAATCGAGAGCGCCGCGCGCGACCACATAGACAAACGCCACGAAGAAAACTGCACTAAATGCGACCAACTCCCAGAAACCGTAAGACCCGAGTGACTGGCTCGCAACGGCGTATGGATATGCAAAAATTATTTCGATGTCGAACATAATGAACAACATCGCCACAACATAAAAACTCACCGGAAACCGCTCTGGTGCTTCGAGGCTGGGCACGATCCCGCATTCGTATGGGGCCTGCTTTGCTTCACTCGGCCGACGTGGCGCCAACAATTTAGACGCGACTAATGAACCAACTCCGAACAAGACTGCCAAAACTGCGAGAACAGCAATCGGAAGATACTGACCCACTGTTGTTAGCTCTTCGCTGGCGAACGTGAACCAACATCAACACTTAGATTCTCGCGCAAGCGCAAATCACGAGTGTGCAGCAATCGACAAAGCAACAAGAAAATGATCATTGAACCAATTGTGATAAAAATTGACGGCTGACGCTTGGAACCAAGATCACGCAACATATATATGTATCGACGAGGCTGAGTTTCATCGATTTCTGGTCGACCAGGTGCACGGCCCGGCTCGGTGCGCTGTGGCACGATCGCCGCAACTTCGACTATTGAATAATGCGGATCATGAAAGAAGGCCAAGAAGTCGAGCGACTCGCTGACCTTCGGCCATCGTTCACCGCCTTTGTCGTAAACCGCAACCGAGACATACTCGCCAAGCGCAAACTCTTCGGCTTGGTTCTGAATGATTTCATCGGCAGACGCAACTGCTTGGCCGCGTCGCGGATCGGACTCTTGCAACAACAACCATCCATCGCTCTGCAAAGCCGTGGATGCCACAGCCGCATCGCCGACAGCATTGCCTGATGGCTGCATTGGCATCAAAATAATCTCCGCGTCGTCTAGCAAGTCTGGACTTCTGACGATGGTCGTCGGCTCACCAGGCTGCCAACTTGGAGCGCGACCCGTCAGGCCAATGCCATATATCCACCAAATACTTCCCATGATCGCCATCCAACCAAAAAACCCGGCCACGACAACGAGAAACCCAAGTCGCGCACCCAAGTTTGTGCCAACCACCAAATACGTGCCGCCGATTAGTACGCCAACTGCAATCGCCACAATGATGATGCCGCGAAGTTGCGGTTCGAAATTTACGGCGAGCAGCGTGAACACTTTTAGAGACCTCTTACATAATCAATAACGGCGCCAATTTGCTCATCTGTCAATACCAAACCAAAGGCTGGCATTCGACCCGAACCTTGACCTTGCTGACCATATCTCTTGCCGAGTTCGCTGCCGCCCTTGATGAACTCGATCATTTCATCACGTTGCGGAAACTGCCTGACTGCTGATCCACCAGTTAAGTTCGGACCGAAAGCGCCACCGCCCGTAATTTCTGGCTCACCATACGACCAACCCTTGGTATGACAGCGCGCACATGAATAGTTACCGCTGCCTAAATCTAAGTTGAACAACGCTTCTCCAAGAGATGCGTAAGTTCCCGCCTTGACAAGTCGTTCGGCCTCGGCTTGGATCTCTTGTTGCTTTTCGTCGGGCAATTTGCCGTTTTCGTCACGCGGAATTTCAATACTCTTGACATATTCAATGACCGTTTGAATTTGCTGTTCGTTCATCGGGCCACCACCAACCAAACCCCATGCCGACATTGGCGAGAAAGGTCGACCGTATTCAAGGATGAATCGAACTTCTTCTTCGCTGTAACGATAAAAAACCGTGTTGATTGCTGGCGCCTTCCAATTGACTTGTTTTACTTGGCCAGTCTTTGGATCTGAAATCGCATACGACGCGACACCGCCGCCGCCCTTCATTCCCCCGTGGCAACCGGCGCAGTTATAGCCGCCATCGGCCGTCGTGGAGAACAACCCGGTGCCCCAAGTTTCAAATTGGTGTTGAAATTCTTTTTCGGCACCGACCATACGACCGGGTTCAAGAATCCAATAAAGCGGTAGCGCAATCGTCGTAACTGCAAGACACAACAGACCGATCAACTGCGTGCGCTGAATCTTTTCGCCCTCAAGTCGCTCGTCGTCATAATAAGGCTTGCGGTTCGCGGCAAGTTTGATCTCTGCACCAATTTCGCGCTTTGACGAGCGCAGATTGCCCAAGCCGTAGATAACCCAACCCAGAACTGAAACAAGCAAAATCACCCAGGCGATCGTGGTTGTTGTATCGGCGAGCATTACTGCGAGATTCACTTAGTGTCCGCCCGTTCCGCCGACACAGTGTGGACCTTCTGCTTCTTGACCAGTTGTGTTCGTTCCAATTGGCGGACCACCAAAAACTGTGCCCGTGTCGATGACAACCATTCCGTTATTCACCGAAACTCCAAAACGATCCATGCCTCGCGGTGCTGGTCCGCCCTTTTTTTCACCAACACGGTTGTATTGCGAGCCATGACATGGACATTCAAACCATTGCGATGTTTTGCATTCAGGTACACGACAACCAAGATGTGGGCACTTCTGATACAGCGCGACTATTCCAGAACTCATCCCGCTGAACACTGGTGCTTGCCCGGCATAAATTACATCCGCCTTGGAAATCGCTTCTTTTGGATATTCGGTTACCCATGATCGAGCCTCGGGCAAATACAAGAAGCCCTTGTTGGCGCGAATCTTGCCGACAACTTCCTCAAGTTTTCCTGCGTTGATCTTTGAGCCGAAGCCACCGTCGGCGCCTTTCCACAAAAAGGCGATCAGTGCGGCAGCAAAACCACCAAGGCTCGCGCTCATCAAAGTAACTGTGGCACGATTCAAAAATGCTCGACGCGATTCATCAACTGCTTCTCGGTCTGGCAAAACCCACGGCTCAATTTCGACGGGCTGTATGACCGCAACTGCGGTGCTCCGCGAAGCCGAGGCTTCGGCCTCGACATCACGACGCGCATTGCGTGACGACTTTTTCGCATCGCGATCACGCTTGCGAGTTTCACGCGACAACACACCCACACCGCCCATATCGGATCGTCGACTTGCCGTGAGTACGACGCCCAAGCCGAGCACGGCAAGAACAGCAATCGCGATGGTGATGATGGTCGTCGAGTTCATAAGAGTTTTATCCGATCACAATTCGAAGAAGATGCCTTCACGCCAAGGGAAGACAAAGTTGAAACCTGGGCCCCTAAAGAAAGAGCCAATAATTACGAGTACGGCCCAGAACATTAGGTGCACAGTCCACAAACCGGTCAGGAACTTTCGATCTTCTGGACGATTTGACTCGTTGCGATCCAGATACGGCGCAAACATCATCAAGATAAGACCTATGCCCGGAATCGTCACACCAGCAATCATCGGGTGGAACATCGTCAGCAGTTCTTGCAATCCGAGAAAGTACCAAGGTGCTTTTGAAGGATTAGGTGTCTGATTGAAGTTCGCCGCTTGCAACAACGGTGCGTTCACAAACCACGAAAATACAAACGTAAACGCCGTGCACGCGAGCGCGGCAACAAACTCGATACCCAACAAGTGAGGCCAAGTATGTACCTTGTCAACTGGCACCGCTTTGACATCTTGAATCGATCCTGATTTGACAACCGTCAATAGGCGTTGAGTGTGACCCCCAGGTCCGGCGCCAAATGGCACGCTGCCATTTGCCGGCGCTGCGACCACAGCGGCTCCAGGTTTTTCAGCCAAGGCAACTGCGCTCTTGTTTCGATTCAGCAAGTCGTCCGCAATGCGCGAGTTGTCAGCCGAAGGTGCAGCTGCAGCTCCGCCCGCACCGGCGGCTGCTTTTTCTCGCGCTTCTTGGGCGCGCTTTAAGAGATGTTCTGGAATGCCGGCCATCAGAGTGGTCCTGAGATTCCGCCGTCTTTACGCACGCGCCAGAAATGGATCGCGAGGAAGATGACAGTTACGAATGGGAAAAGTAAAACATGCAACACATACCAACGCAGAAGTGTTTCTGGTCCGATCTCAACGCCACCGAGCAAAACGAAGCGAACTTGCGAACCAATAAC
>CAMBWL010000024.1 GCA_945871625.1 Bifidobacterium breve | reverse complement strand
AGCATCAACGGTGATTTGCTATTGCGATATGCGAACTGCTCTGTGACTGTTGTGCCGCCAGCAGTTGGCTCGAGAATGTAACGCCAAATGTGGCCGCCAAAGTGTCGCCATGCAATCTGCTTACCTTCAACAAACTCAACGACTGTGTTTGTGATTTTGTAGGGCATACCTTTTTTCATGCTCATGCCAAAAGTTGCATTCAGCGAGAGTCTTTGCGGGGCCGAATCTTTCGGCGCCAAAACTGATCCAGAGCCGTCAATAACCGAGTGCATCGCAGGGTTCGCCAGCAGTTCAAATATCTCATTAGGCGTTGCAGGCACGAAGTGGCTCGCCGAAACTAGTTTGCTTTTTTTATCGACCACACTTGAAATGTTTTTTTCCATTACTTGATGCTAGGCAAGCGAAGCGGCTACTGCTTCGCCGCAGCGTCGACCCGAGTAGAGCGCGCCTTGAATCGACCCCGTGTCGCGATGATCGCCACAAACGAACATGCCGTTACCCAGTGAAACTATTTGTTTTGGATTAAATGGCGGCAGTTGTTCGGGCCCCGCATGAGTAATGCGGTATGTCTTGATGTGACTCCATGCATCGACTTGAGGTCCCCACCAGGTGCGAAGTTGATCTCGTGACATTGTCTCTAGATCACCGGTGATGATGCCAGGCAACGCGGCGACAATCAGATGCTTGCCCGGTGGGGCATAACTTGGCGCGACATTGGTCAATACTGCTGCGTTCAACACGGGGCCTTGGCCCGTGCCGTCGAGAACAACAAATTTCTCGTGCGTCGGCGGAGTGTCGGCAGAAAAGTAAACGCATCCCGCGACCCGTGAAGCAATTTCAGTAGTTCGCAAAAGTTCGCTGGCGCTCGGCTGATCAGTCGCCACGACGATCGCTTTCGTTTCGATGCGCGCATTTGCCGTTGATACGAATCCTGGCTCGATGTTTGTCGCTCGCGTATCAAGAAAAATATTTTCAGCACCCAAGTGTTTGGCCATCTGGTCAGGGATCGCACTCATTCCGTTCGTCGGCAAAGCACTTTGCCCTTCGCTCAGATATTTGAAAATAATTTCAAACATTCTTCGTGAGGTGCGCAATTCGGGGTCAAGTTGAATGCCGCCAAAGAGCGGCCTAAAGAAGCGGTCGATCATTGTCGTCGAAAAGCCCATGCTTTGCAACGCAACAACAGTCGAGATATCGATTCCGTCCAAAATTTTGCCTTCTTCACGATGCACCACGCGCCAGCGCAATGCCGCAATACGCAATTTGTCGCTTAGTGAACCGATCGGCGCAAAAACTGTTGCGGCGGCTCTTCTGGGTTCGCGAAATGGGTCGGTCACAACCGACGCTTTGCCGTCGCGCATCACGAGTGCGCCCGAACTGAACATCTGCAGGTCAAGTGCACTCATGTCTATTTGAGTTTTTAATTCGGGATAGGCAGTCAGCAGTACTTGAAATCCACGATCCAGCAAAAAACCGTCGACTTTATCGGTGCGCACGCGACCGCCAACGCCGTCTTGTGCTTCGATCACGATTACAGATCTGCCATGACTCTTGATTTGTCGTGCGGCCGCCAAACCCGCCAAGCCAGCGCCGACGACAACCGCGTCAACGCGCGTTGGCAGTTGGTTCATTTGTTGAGTAATGCTCGCAATGCAACATCAATCGTCGAGTGTTGAAATGCAAAGCCAGATTTCTGCAACTCAACTGGCATCACTCGTTGACCAGTGAACAACAAATTCTCGACGAGTTCGCTACCCAGCAAAAGTTTTGGTCCAAATTTAGGAATCGGCAGTAGCGCAGGTCGGCGCAGTGTGCGGCCGAGTGCTTTGGTGAACTCAGCGTTCGTCACTGGGTTCGGAGCAGTCAAGTTGACAGCCCCCGATATGTTTGCTGTCAACAGATGTTCGATCGCTGAAATTTCGTCGTCGAGCGAGATCCAACTTTGCCATTGTTTGCCGTTGCCAAACTTGCCGCCCAGGCCAAACTTGAATAAGGGCAATTGTTTTTTTAGTGCGCCACCCAATGGTGTCAAGACAATGCCGGTACGCAAAAAGACCGTGCGCACACCGGCATCAATTGCGGGTTTTGTCGCGGCTTCCCATTGTTTGCAAATTTCGGCCAAGAAACTGTCACCATGACTCGACTGCTCGGTTAATTGTTCGTCGCCGCGTGGGCCGTAGATGCCGACGCCTGAAGCCGACAAGAACACGCTCGGTTTCTTGGCGCACTTGGCAATCGTCGTTGCCAATAGTGTCGTGCTTTTGGTGCGACTATCGAGCAATTCTTGTTTATATTTTGCCGTCCAGCGCCGGTCGCCAATGCCCGCACCCGACAAATGAATCACGGCATCAGCGCCGTCAATGACACTCGCGTCGATTAAACCGTTTGCCGGATTCCATTGGCTTTCGCCAGACTTAGCAGCGCGACGCACGAGCTGAATGACTTCATGATTATTTTTTCTTAGTCGAGCGACTAGTGGTTTACCGATTAGACCGCTTGCACCAGAAATAATGATTTTCATATAGCGGCAATGCTAGTTACTCAATAACGATTGGCACCGAGGTGACTACGGTATTTTTTCGATATAGCAACCGTGCTTTAATCGCCAGCGCCGATTGGTTGTGCAACCACTGCGAGCGAATCGCCGTCACGAACTCGGGGATGACAACCGTGATTATGTCATCACTGTCCTCGTCGTCAATGCGGTTGATATGCATCAGAATCGTGTCGGTCAGGTTTCTGAAATCGTCGGTTAAGGTCTCGAGTTCGGCGGTCATGCCGTATTTCGCCCAATCATCGCCGAGTTTCGTTTTTTCTTCTGGCGACCCGACAACTGAAAGAGCAAGAAGTCTGTCCGGGCGCAAACTTTCGGCATATTTCACTGCCTGAAGCACACCTTTGTTGACTGAGCCAACCAGCACGATCACCGTGTGAGTTCGGCGCGGCGCGATATAACCCTCTTCGATTTGCAAGAACGATCTCACTCGTGTGTAGTGACGATTGACAGCCAAGAAAATTGCCATCATCGTTGGAATAATCACCGCCGGAATCCACGCCCCGTCAGTGAACTTGACTACAACGACGATGCCAGCGACAAAAAAAGTTGTTAGTGCACCAACGCCCGAAAAGAAAGCACGCAACTGCCAACCAGGTTCTTTGAGTTTTCGATGACGCACCAGCATGCCGAACTGACTAAGTGTGAAGCCGGTGAATACACCCACTGCATATAGAGGGATCAAAGCGTTGACGATGCCGCCGAACGCAATAACGAGCAGGCCTGCTGCTACGCCAAGAAAAATAATTCCGTTCGAGAACACAAGCCTGTCGCCACGGTTCATCAATTGGCGAGGCAAGTAGTTATCTTTGGCGATAATCGAAGACAATCTCGGAAAGTCGGCGTATGCAGTGTTCGCCGCCAAAATCAAAATTCCGAATGTTGCAAACTGTGTAATGTAAAAAAATATGTTGCGACCACCGTAAACTTGTTCGGCCATTTGGGCCAGCACCGTGATTTTGATTTCACCTTCATGATCTTTGAGTGGCTGTATTTCTTGGGCGAGCACGCTCAAACCGAAGAATGAAGTGCCGAGAATTACAGCCATCCACATCAGCGTCTTTGAAGCATTTTTCGCTTCTGGTTTTTCAAACGCCGGCACGCCATCGGCAACCGCCTCAATGCCGGTCAAAGCAACCGCGCCCGAAGAAAAAGCCTTGAGGAAGAAAAATATCGTAAGTGTTTTTTGACCCGACAAGAGTTCTTGCGCATAGGCATCGGAGTGATCTATCGGTCCGAGGTCTTGAAAATAAACCTTGTAAAGGCCAACGATGATCAATGAAGCGAGACTCACTACATATAAATATGTGGGCGGCGCGAAGAGGGCACCCGATTCTTTTATGCCACGCAGGTTCGCCAGCGTGACAAGCACGATGAAGCCGACGCAAAGTTCAACTCGATACGGCAACATGTTTTCAAACGCCGAAACGATCGCTGCGACACCAGCGCTTACCGATACGGCAACCGTCAAGATGTAGTCGACGAGCATCGACGCGCCAGCCACGAGCGAAGGTGAGCGGCCCAGATTTTCGCGCGACACCACGTAGCTGCCCCCACCTTTTGGGTAGGCGTAAATAGTTTGTCGATAACTGCTGACGACAATTGCCAACAGCAAAACTACGAGAATCGAAATCGGTACCAAGTTGTCAAATGCAGTCATGCCGACTGCCGCAAGCGATAAGAATACGATCAGAATTTCTTCTGTTGCATACGCAGTGCTTGAAATTGCATCGCTCGCAAAAACCGGCAACGCAATCTTTTTTGAGAGTCGGTGATGTGCGTCTTCAGAACTAGCAATTGGCTTGCCGATTAAGAATCGCTTGAGCGCGGAGGGAGAAATCACCATTTCGGTCTTCTATCCTCGCACAACCGACAGTATTTGACGCAGTCATTGGCATAGGCTTAAACCCGTGCATGTAGTGATTGTTGGTTGCGGGCGAGTTGGTTCGACACTCGCATTGAGCCTGATTTCGTCGGGTCATAGCGTCGCAGTCGTCGATCGCAAGTCGGATGCATTTTTTCGACTTCGCGACAATTTTGCAGGTCAAACAATCACCGGCATCGGCTTCGACCGCGACGTACTTGAACAGGCAGGCATCAAGCAAGCCAGTGCAGTTGTCGCAGTAACGAACGGTGACAACTCAAATATTCTGGTTGCCCGGGTCGCCCGCGAAAGTTTTGGCATCGAAAAAGTCGTCGCTCGAATCTCAGACCCGAAGCGCGCCGAAATCTACGAGCGTCTTGGCATCGCCACGGTAGCTACCGTCAAATGGACCTCAGATCGAATTCTGCGCCGAATCTTGCCCGACCTGCCGGCTGTTGAATGGACAGACCCAAGCTCGTCGATCGTGCTTGTCGAGAGAGCATTACCCGACAACTTGGTCGGCGAAAAAATTCTTGAACTCGAAATCAAAGGTGCTCGTATTTCGGCGTTGCGTCGTTTGAGCACGGCTGTCATTCCAGATAGTAAAACTCTCGTCCAACAGGGCGACGTCGCCTATTTCACAGTCGAGAAAGACTCCGTCAACGCACTCGACGAGTTTTTGAAGCGAGGCAAGTCATGAAAGTTGTAGTCGCTGGTGGTGGCAGCGTCGGTCGTTTCACGGCCGAGCAACTCGTGGCTGCGGGTCACGATGTTGTCGTTGTCGAAAACGATCGCACGGTCGTGCGCAATTATGGCAAAGAAGAAGAAGCCAAAGGCGTTCGCTGGCATCTCGGCGACGCGTGTGATGTTGAAGTTCTTCGTGCGGCCGGTGCCGCCGACGCAGAAGTTGTCGCCGCCGTAACTGGTGACGACGAAGACAACTTGGTTGTTTCGTTGTTGGCAAAACAAGAGTTTGGTGCGCCACGGGTGATCGCGCGGGTAAACAATCCAAAAAATCATTGGATGTTCAACGAGATGTGGGGCATCGACATTGCGGTGTCGACACCTCACTTGATTACAAGTCTCGTTCAAGAAGCAGTTTCGGTCGGCAACTTTGTCAAACTGATGGATTTCAAGGGTGGCAAAGCAGAACTCGCCGAAGTTACTCTGGCAGCCGTGTCGCCCGCGTGTGACAAGACTTTGAAAGAGTTGAAGTTTCCGAGAAGCGCAACAGTTGTGGCGATCGTGCGCGACCAAGTTGTGCTCGTGCCAGAGAGCGACACGATTTTGCGCGCGGGTGATGAAGTCATGGTGTTGATCACCGAGGACGCCGAAGCCGCGATTCAAAAAATATTAATCGGCTGAAACTTCTCTACCCGAGCAGGGTGTAAGCCGGATTCAAAATTACGACGCGACCACCGTCGCGATGTGGCACACCATCAACCATGATGCACTTGCCATGATCGACACCCGGAATATTGCGTCGACCACTGAAGATAACCGTGGCTTCACCAGTGCCGTCGTTGATCACGAGTTCGACGGCAGGTATGCCACTTCGTGGTTTAATTCGCATGCGTTTAATTTCGCCTGCGAGTTTCGTGCGAGTGCGACTTTGTGAGTCAGCGATATTGACGAAGTCATATTCTTTGAATCGTTCACAAAGTCGCTCTGAATCGATTTCAAGATTGTCGGCAGTCAGTCGCTTGCCGAATGATCGAATGCCCATCAGTTTGTTGCCAGTCTGTTTAGTTCTTGTTCTAATTCTAAATCTGAAATCACGCCGATCTTTGTCGTCACGGTGCCATCTTTGGCGATGAATACCCAGGCCGGCTGGTAGGGCACATTAAATCGTGCAAAGATCTCGCCGTCGCCGTCGTTGATGTTCGTGAATGAAAGACCGTTGTCATTGACAAAATCTTGCATGTCTCCGCCACTACCGTTCCATGCGACGCCCGTGACCTGAACTTTGCCCTTGAAAGATTTATATGCAGCCTCGACCGAGGATGACTCAGATTTACATGCCCGTCAACCAGGTGCCCAAAACCAAAGTGCAAGTGGTTGAGACTCTAAAACTGTTGCGCTATCAAATGTTGCACCGCTCAAAAGTGTCGCGGTGAATTGTGCGTTTGCATCAATCGAAAGGTTCTCTGACGAAGTCTCAGATGTGGCAACGGTTTCTGTGGCATCTGTCTGCACGGTGCTCGTCGAACCGTCGGCGCCACAACTCGAGACACCAAGAAGCAAAAAAACCAAAACTGAATTTCGTGTGAATTTCACCTGTCTAGTCATCGATGATTCACAATAATTGGTTGTCGAGTCAGAACATGATTTATCGCCATAGTATTTACGGTCTTGAGCACTCGAAAACTGATTATTGTCTCGTTGTTGTGCGGAGTCGCCATTCTGTTGGCGGGATCCTTGCAATTGTTTCTCATGTCACGGTAAGTCTTCGTCGTGACACGGGCCTTGACGGCTACGATAAATAGGGCAAATCCTCAGAAAGAGACCCCTTGGCAGACCAATTTGATCTCGTCGTAATCGGTGGAGGTCCTGGTGGCTATGCATCTGCGTTTTACGCGGCTTCGGCGGGCATGAAAGTCGCGCTGATTGAGCGCGACACAATCGGTGGCACTTGTCTAAATCGCGGTTGCATTCCGGCGAAGGCTTTTCTCGAGACGGCGGCGACCAATCGACATGTTGCACACGCTTCAGAATTTGGGATAAATGCAAGTTTAACGGGTGTCGACTTTGCAGTAAGCCAGGCGCGCAAGGCACGCATCGTTGACGGACTTGTCAAAGGTTTGACTGGTCTCACCAAGTCGAAGAAAGTTTCATATTTCTTGGGCACGGGTTCGCTCGAAGCGAATCGCACGGTGAACATTGCGATGACCGACGGCACCGTGAAGAAAGTTCAGGGAGCAAAAGTAATTCTCGCGAGTGGTTCTGTGCCGCGCACGATCAAGGGGTTTCCAATCGGTGGATCGATCATGACATCTGATGAAGTCTTGATGTTGAGCACGATTCCAAAGCGCATCGCAATTATTGGCGGCGGCGCAATCGGTTGTGAATTTGCCTCGACTTTCGCCGACTTGGGTTCGGCGGTAACTGTTATCGAGGGGGCACCAAAGATTCTGCCTGGTCTTGATCCGGATGTTGCAAATGTTGTCGTAAAGACTTTTGCCAAGAAAAAAATCGCGATTCGCACCGGGGTAGTGGTTGCTGGTCAGAGCAAGCAACCTGACGGCTCGACACAAATCACTTTTGCCACGGGTGACCCGGTTGTTTGTGACGTGGTGATCATGTCGATTGGTCGTCGACCGTTCGCTGACGAACTCGGACTCAAAGGCACGACTGCGAAAGTTGATGATCGCGGGTTTGTTGTTGTCGACGAATATTGTCGAACTGGTGAGCAAGATGTCTATGCGATCGGTGACCTAATCAATACGCCGCAACTCGCGCACGTTGCATATGCCGAGGCGATTTTGGCGGTCAAACATATGCGTGGTGAGAGTGTTACCCCAGTTATGTACGACCGAGTTCCGTGGGCGATTTATTGTCATCCAGAGGTTGCGTGGGCCGGGCCCTCAGAAGAACAGGCGCGCGCCGCTGGTCACGATGTAGTTGTCGCCAAGCATCAGTTTCGTGCAAATTCGCGGGCGATGATTCTCGGTGAGATCGACGGTCTCGTAAAAGTGATTGCAAAGAAGAACCCAGATGGTTCGGCCGGTCAAGTTTTAGGCGTGCATATGGTCGGCCCGTGGGTGACCGAGCAGTTGGCTGCTGGTTACTTGGCTGTTAACTGGGAGGCTTCAGTCGACGAGATCGCCGAATTCATAATGCCGCACCCAAGTTTGAGTGAACTCTTCGGCGAGACGGTCACTTCATTGACTGGCAGAAGCATTAACGCATGACAAACCGAGCAACAAGATGTGCCAAAAAACTAGTATCTACTAGATAGAGAGCAAACTGCATGGCTGACATCACACTTCCTCAACTCGGCGAGACTGTCACCGAGGGCACGATAACGCGTTGGTTCAAAAAAGTGGGAGACACTGTCGCTGCCGACGAACCATTGTTCGAAGTTTCAACAGACAAAGTCGACACTGAAGTGCCGTCACCTGTCGCGGGCACACTCACCGAGATTCGAGTTAACGAAGGCGACACGGTTGCGGTTGGCACTGTGATTGCAGTTGTTGGTGCTGCGAGTGCTGCGCCTGTTGCTCAGCCTGCGCCTGCACCAGTCGCTAAGCCCGCACCTGCACCTGCACCTGCACCTGCACCTGCGCCTGCACCAGTCGCTAAGCCCGCGCCTGCACCCGCGCCAGCGCCTGTTGCTCAGCCCGCACCGGTACCAGCCGCCGTCGCAACTGCAACACGGACTGCGATTCCGTCGAGTGCGTCGAACAAACTTCTCTCACCAGTTGTACGTCGCCTCGTTGCTGATCACGGCATAGATGTCAATGCACTCGTCGGTACTGGTCCTGGCGGCCGCATCACGCGTGAAGATGTTTTAGATTTCATCGACAAAACTGGCTCGACTGCAAAAGTAGTTTCGCCGGCACCAGTTGTGAATGTCGCGCCGCTTTCAGCACCTGCACCTGCTGCCATACAACCTGCACCTGCTGCACCTCGAGCAGCAAAATTCACAACACCGTCAGAGCGCGAAACGATTGTGCCGCTGACAAAAATTCGCAAACTAACCGCGACGCACATGATTATGTCACAGGCAGTTAGTGCGCATGCCCTTAGCGTCGTTGAGGTTGACTATGCCAATGTCGACGCAACTCGCAGCGACGTGAAAGATCAATTCAAACAAGCAGAGGGTTTTACGCTGACATATCTTCCGTTTATTGCGCGGGCGATAGTTGAAGCGTTGGCTGAGTATCCAAAATTGAACGCCAGCATCGAAGGTGACAACTTAGTTGTGCACAATTATGTCGACCTAGGCATCGCGGTTGATCTTGAATTTAACGGACTATTGGTGCCCGTAGTGCGCAGTGCCGACGGCAAGCGTCTGCGTGCAATCGCTCGCGAAATTTCAGACCTTGCAACGCGTGCTCGTGCACGAAAACTCACACCCGACGAAATTCAAGGCGGTACATTTACGATTTCTAACAATGGCTCTGCAGGTTCGGTGCTAACAATGCCGATCATCAATCAGCCGCAAGTTGCGATCATGTCGACAGACGCGATCGTGCGCAAGCCGGTCGTGGCGCTCTTGAGTGACGGTTCTGAGAGCATTGCGATTCATCCAGTTGGCAACTTGGCGATGAGTTGGGATCACCGGGCGTTTGACGGTGCATACGCCGCGGGTTTCTTATCCAAAATCAAACGAGTTCTTGAAACACAGGACTGGTCAGCGGAGCTCTAAATCGTGTCGCGCGATAAACCTGATCTTGCGTCGAGGTTGAATGTTCGGTGGCTTGGCAGGGTGCCATATCGCGAAGCGCTCGCAGTACAGACTGCAATGTTCAAACAATCGTCTCGTCAGCATTTGTTGATGCTTGAACATCAACATGTTTTTACATATGGGTCAAATACTGATTTGACTAAAAACCTTAAATGCGATCCAAATCAAGTCGGCGCAGACCTGGTCAAAGTAAATCGCGGTGGCGATATCACCTATCACGGCCCTGGGCAATTAGTTGTGTACCCGATTTTGAATTTGGCACCAAAGCACGGTGTCAACGGACCAGCCGATATGCAGGCTTATGTTTCTGACGTCGAACAACTTGTGATTGACACACTTGTTCACCTTGGCGTGCAAAATGTCGGTCGCTTCGCCGGTTATCCGGGTGTCTGGGTCGACGTGCAAAGTGATCAGCCGAAAAAGATTTGCGCGATCGGTGTGCGAGTTTCGCGAGGGCGCACGATGCACGGGTTCGCACTGAATGTTTCGACAGATCTCAGTTATATGCGCGAGCACATCGTGCCGTGCGGCATCGCAGAATATCCAGTCACATCTCTATGCGAACTCGGCTTTGAAGTTACGGTTCAGCAAGTTGCAGATGTCGTGAGTGTGCTTGCCGCGCAGC
>CAMBWL010000023.1 GCA_945871625.1 Bifidobacterium breve | reverse complement strand
AAAACCGTGACGTACAACAAGTTCTGACTATTGATCAAGTATTGATCCACGAAACGAGCGATCGAACCGCGCCAACCTTCGCCGCTACCCAGCATGTTCGACATCAAAACCGGCAACAACAACACCGAGCTTGCGAAAATAATCGGCACAACGCCCGACTGGTTTACTTTTAACGGAATATATGTGTTTTGTCCGCCGTACATTTTGCGACCTACCACGCGCTTGGCAAACTGCACGGGCAACCGTCGTTGACCCAACTCGACGCGGACCACGGCAAGAATAATTGCGATAGTGAGCCCAACTAAGATAATAAACACCAAAGTTTTACGCGTCTGCAACAACGAGTAATAGCTGTATGGCAGATCGCTGACAACAGACGCAAAAATCACCATCGACATACCGTTGCCAATGCCCCGTTGGCTGATCAATTCGCCCAACCACATCAACAGAGCGGTGCCGGCAACCAACGACGGAATCACCAACAAGGCCCGTGGCATGAACGGATCAAGCAACACAACATCTGGTGCCTGAGTGCTTGCGCCGAAAAATGCCGAGCCACGACCCTGACCAAAGATAAAAGTCAGACCTGCACCCTGCAAAGTTGCAATGCCAATCGCCACATAGCGAGTCCACTGGGTGATTTTGCGTTGACCCGTCGCGCCCTCTTGTTGCCACTGCTCAAGTTTTGGAATCACAACAGTTAAAACCTGCATGATGATGCTCGAAGTGATGTACGGCATGATGCCGAGCGCGAAAATCGAAAAGCTGCCGAACGCCCCGCCCGAAAACAAGTTCAAGAAGCCGAGAGCGCCTTGCGACTTCGATGCTTCGCGCAACTGGCTAACCGCTTGCGCATCGACACCAGGCACTCGCAACGAAACACCGAGGCGATAGATGAGCAACATTGCCAACGTGAACAAAATCTTGTTACGAAGCTCTGTCACCTTGAAAATGTTGCTGATTTTTGCCACGAATTTACCTCGTTGTTCTCGCTAAAAGCAGGCCGATGCGAACTGTACTACCGGTTGGTGAACTGACTGCCCTTGGCTGGTGGTCGAACACCTCTGTATGTTGGCGGCAAGATCACTACTGATCCGCCGGCCGCAACGATTGCTTCTTGAGCCGACTTTGAAACTGCGTGTGCAGAAACTTTGACCGCACGAGTTATCTTTCCACGACCCAAAACTTTAATCATCTGACCCTTGTGTGCAACGCCACCCGAAACGAGTTTCGCTGGATCAACTTCGCTCGCACCAAGTGAATCAATCGCATCAAGATTGACCGCGTAGTACTCGACACGAAACGGGTTATTGAATCCCTTAAGTTTTGGCACGCGTTGCTTGAGTGGCATCTGTCCACCTTCGAAACCACGAGCAACTGTGTTACGCGCGTATTGACCTTTTGTACCACGACCGGCTGTTTTTCCGCCTTTGCCACCGGTGCCACGACCGACGCGCTTTGGCTTCTTACGTGCCCCGTAGCGAGGTCCGATTTCGTCGACGCGCATGATTATGCTCCTTTTTTGCTTACTTCAATAAGGTGAGGAACTCGCGCAATCATGCCGCGAATCTCTGGACGATCTGGAAGAGTGTTGACATCACCGATTTTGCGCAAACCGAGCGCGCGCATTGTCGCTTTTGTTTTTGGCATGATGCCAATTTGTGAGCGCACTTGCCGCACAACAACTGTTGCACCAGAGTGCGCCTTACGGGTTGCCTTGACCGCGACAGCTTTTTTCGCTGCTGCTTTTTTGGCTGGCTTTGCCGCTTTCTTTGCAGTTGCCATGATTATTTGGCTCCGAGACTTGAAATCGTCTTCTTGCGCTCTGTGTAGGCACGCAACATGCCTTTTGGCACGAAATCTTCGGCTGGCAAACCACGACGCTTGGCGACTTCGTCAGGTCGTTGCAGACCCTTCAAGCCGTTGATCGTTGCTCGCGCAACGTTGATCGCGTTTGGTGAACCCAAAACTTTTGCCAAAACATCTTTGATTCCGGCTTCTTCAAGAATGATTCGTGCCGCACCACCGGCGATAACACCAGTACCAGGAGCAGCCGGTTTGAGCATCACGCGGCCAGCACCATTGACACCAATCGTTGCGTGGGTGATCGTTGTGCCTGCAAGTGCCACATGAAAAATATTGCGCTTTGCTTCTTCGGTGCCTTTTTGAATTGCCAACGGCACTTCTTTTGCCTTGCCATAACCAAGACCCACTCGACCGTTGCGGTCGCCCACTACAACAAGTGCGGTGAACGAAAAACGTCGACCACCTTTAACGACCTTGGCGACACGATTGATGTGCACCACGCGCGAATCACCGATCTCGCCGACCTTTGCAGGTGGACGTGGCTCTCGCTTCTCGCGTGGCTCGCGACGATCGCGACGCTCACGACGACCTGTCTCTTCTGTAGTAGGAACTGCCGGAACTTGATTTACATCGCTCATTTAGAACTCCAGGCCTTCTTCTCGAGCAGCTTGTGCTGCTGCTGCAATACGACCGTGATACAAGAACCCACCACGGTCATAAACAACTTTTGTGACGCCGGCTTGTTTGGCGCGTTGTGCCACCGCTTTGCCGACTCGTGTCGCCGCTTCAACGGTTGACCCAGAACCTGATTTGCGAAATTCAGCCTCAAGCGAAGAAGCAGATGCGATCGTACGACCGGCATCGTCGTCGATCAATTGCGCCGAGAGATGTTTGTTGCTGCGAAAAACAGCCAAGCGTGGACGCTCGGCTGTGCCATGAATCTTTTTTCGCACACGACGTTGACGACGCAAGCGCCCTGAGTGTCTTTTTTCTGCTGTATTAGCCATAGTTAAATTGGTTCCTTGTCTACTTCTTGCCGGTCTTGCCGGCCTTGCGACGAACGCGCTCGTTCAAATATCGAACGCCCTTGCCTTTGTATGGCTCGGGTTTGCGCATGTTGCGGATGTTTGCGGCAACTTGTCCGACTGTCTCTTTGTCATTGCCCTTGATCACGATTTGAGTTTGTGCAGTCACTTCGAAAGTTACGCCCTCTGGTGCCGTGTAAACGATCGGGTGCGAATAGCCAAGCGCCAACTTAAGTTTGTTCGGTCCCTGTGCTTCAGCGCGATAACCAACGCCTTGAATATCGAGCGCCTTGGTGTAGCCCTGAGTTACGCCAACGATCATGTTCGACAAGAGTGTGCGAGCCAAACCGTGACGTGCACGAGCATCGCGCTCGTCATTGGCGCGCTCGACGAGCAAATTATTCTCTTCGCGTCGCGCAGAAACACCAACTGGAAGTTCGCGCTTCAAGGTGCCCTTAGGACCCTTGATCGTCACTGCGGCGCCAGAGATCGTTACTTCGACCCCTGTCGGCACTGCAAGTGCTGATTTTCCTATGCGTGACATTTTGCTTCTCCGTTCAACTCTCGAATTACCACACGAAACACATGACTTCGCCACCAACGTTGCGCTTGCGCGCTTCGCGGTCGGTCATGAGTCCGTGACTTGTTGACAAAACTGCTACTCCTAGACCACCAAGCACGCGAGGCACTTCAGTTGCTGCACGATAAACGCGCAAACCCGGTGTTGAAATTCGCTTGATGCCCGAAATCGTTCGCTGACGATCGGTGCCGTACTTCATCGTTATCTTCAAGGCTTTGCCCGAA
Organism: Bifidobacterium breve; assembly: GCA_945871625.1. Classification (GTDB taxonomy): domain Bacteria; phylum Actinomycetota; class Acidimicrobiia; order Acidimicrobiales; family Ilumatobacteraceae; genus BACL27. The sequence continues at coordinate 6,850 of CAMBWL010000023.1, read as the reverse complement.
CCTTGCGGGTCTTGAACGACTGCATAGTCGGTGATGAAGCCCTCGCGCTTGAGTACCTCGGCGAGAGCAGACTTTTGTTTTGACGCAGGCATTAAAACTTCATTGCGCAGCGCAACGTTTCCGTTGCGAATGCGTGTGAGCATGTCGGCGATTGGGTCAGTCATCATGATCGATTACCAACTTGCCTTTGTGATCCCAGGAATCTCGCCCGCGTGCGCCAGCTCGCGGAAGCACAAACGGCACAAACCAAATTTTTTGTAGACCGAACGAGTTCGACCACAACGCTGGCAACGGGTATAGCCGCGTACCTTGAACTTTGGTTTTGCCTCTGCTTTGATTCTGAGTGATTTTTTTGCCATATGTTGTTGTCCTAATTAGTCCCGTGTTAGTCCTGTAAATTTATTTCTTCTTGGATTTCTTGGCTTTAGTAACAGACGCTGGTACTTCGCCCTTGCGAAATGGAAAACCAAAAGCATCAAGTAGCGCTTTTCCTGCAACATCGCTCTTTGCAGTTGTAACGATCGTGATGTCCATGCCTCGGGGCACGTCCACCTGGTCGATGCGAACTTCCATGAATGCAAGTTGCTCGGTCAAACCAAATGTGTAGTTACCGTTGCCGTCCCACGACTTGCCTGAGAGGCCTCGGAAGTCGCGAATTCGCGGAATTGCAATCGACAACATTCGATCGAAGAACTCCCACATGCGGTCTCCGCGCATCGTGACTTTGCAACCAATCGCTTGGTTCTCGCGCAACTTAAAGGACGCGATGGCGATGCGTGACTTGGTCACGAGCGGCTTTTGACCGGTGATCGCTGTCAAGTCGGCAACTGCGCCATCAAGCAACGAGGCTTGCTGAGTTGCCCGACCCACGCCCATGTTGATCACGATTTTTTCGATCGTTGGCACCTGCATTGGATTCGACAACTCAAGTTGCTTCATCAAATCAGTGCGCACGGTGTTCAGGTAATGCGCCTTCATGCGCGGCATGTATTTAGTTGTTGCAGCCATTAAATCTCTGCTCCAGTTTTCTTGGCGATTCTGACTTTGTTGCCTTTTTTGTCGACCTTGTAACCAATCTTTGATGGCTTGCCACCTTGATTGATCGCCACATTTGAAGCGTGAATCGGCATCGGCTTTTCGAGGATTTCGCTCTTGGTGTTCTTGCCGCGGGCGACCATATGGCGCTTGGCCACGTTCACCTTGTCAATGATCACCTTATTTTTTGCCGGAAGTACCGACGAGATGGTGCCAGTAGCACCCTTGTCTTTGCCGGCAATCACGATCACGCTGTCACCTTTTTTGAACTTCATGTCACAACACCTCCGGTGCAAGCGAAATAATTCGCATGAACTTCTTTTCGCGCAACTCACGGCCAACAGGACCAAAAATTCGAGTTCCGCGCGGGGTCAAGTCTTCTTTGATCAAAACTGCTGCGTTCTCGTCAAACTTGATGTAGCTGCCGTCTGGACGACGCTTTTCTTTGGCTACGCGCACAACAACGCAACGCACAACTTCGCCTTTTTTAACGGCCGCACCAGGAATTGCATCTTTGACGGTGCCGATGAAGACGTCGCCGATCGATGCATAACGACGGCGAGTACCGCCAAGCACCTTGATCACGAGCACTTCACGAGCGCCGCTGTTGTCAGCAACACGAAGTCGGGTTTCTTGTTGAATCACTTCGCACGCTCCAAAATTTCGACTACACGCCAACGCTTGAGCTTCGACATCGGACGAGTTTCCATGACACGAACACGATCGCCCACCTTGGCATCGTTTGCCTCGTCGTGGGCGTACAACTTTTTGGTGCGAGTCACGAACTTCTCGTATTTCTGGTGACGAATGCGCTCGACGATTGCAATCACAATCGTCTTGTTCATCTTGTTAGACACGACTATGCCCTCTCGCGATTTGCGAATGTTGCGCTCTGGTGTCACTGGTGTTGCTTCGGCCATGATTTTGCTCACTTCCCTGCAGATTCTGCAGCGAGAATTTCTCGCTCTCGGATCAACATGCTGATTCTGGCGATTTGACGACGCGCTTTGGTGATTGCTGCAGTGTCATCAAGTTGACCTGTTGCATTACGAAAACGCAAATTGAGTGCTTCTTGTTTTGTTGCGCGCAACTCTTCGACAAGCATCACGAGATCCATTTCACGAAGTTCAGTTAGTTCGCGTGCCATGTCAGATCGCCTCGTTTCGCGAAATAATTCGGGTCTTGATCGGCAGTTTTTGTGCTGCACGGCTCAAAGCCTGGTGCGCAGTTGCAGAAGTTGGGTACGAGAGTTCGAATAACACTCGACCTGGTTTCACGACTGCTACCCACAACTCTGGGTTACCTTTGCCGGAACCCATGCGAGTTTCAGCAGGCTTTTTTGTAACCGACTTGTCAGGAAACACGTTGATCCAAACTTTTCCGCCACGCTTGATGTGTCGAGTCATCGCAATACGCGACGCTTCAATTTGTCGCGCCGTGATCCAACCTGGTTCAAGAGCTTGAATTCCGTACTCGCCGAAAGCGAGTTCGTTCGCGCCCTTCGAGACCCCGGTCATACGACCGCGATGTTGCTTGCGGTGCTTAACTTTGCGTGGTTCCAACATGACTGTTTATACCTCTCGCTTAAAGTGAGGAGTTTCGTGGCTGTCATGGCTGCGACGCTGAATGTCTTCTTCTTCGTCCAACAAACGCTCGAACTCTGGATCGGCTTCTTTTACGAGGGGCGCCAACGCGACATCATCCACCTCGGCGGCTTTTGGTCCTGCTGAGGTCACGACTTTGCGTGTCGCATCAGAATGACCCGAAGTTTCGCCAGCGGCCATTGCGGCTTCACGCGAAATTCGATCGTCGGTCTGACTCTTATAAGGAAGAATCTCACCCTTGTATAGCCAAACTTTTACACCGATGCGACCAGCGGTCGTTGCGGCTTCACGGAAGCCGTAATCAATGTTGGCTCGAAGTGTGTGTAGCGGCACTCGACCTTCGCGATACCACTCACGACGGCACATCTCGGCGCCACCGAGACGACCGGAGCACTGCACTCGAATGCCCTGCACGCCCTGCTTTTGAGCGTTCTGAACTGCACGCTTCATCGCCCGACGAAACGCGATTCGGTTCACGAGTTGATCAGCCACACCTTGGGCAACAAGTGCCGCGTCAAGTTCTGCGTCACGAATTTCGGTGATGTTCAATTGAACCTTGTTGTTTCCTGTCAACGCAGTCAGACCAGCGCGAAGCTCCTCGGCTTTTTGTCCTTTGCGACCAATAACAATTCCTGGACGCGCGGTATGAACGTCAATTCGCAGTTTGTCGCGAGTGCGCTCAATTTCGATGCGACTCACAGCAGCATCGGCCAATTGCACTTTGAGATAATCGCGGATCTTCCAGTCTTCGGTGAGATACGCCTTGTAATCTTTGGTGCTGAACCACTTGCTCTTCCAGTCGGTGGTGATACCGAGGCGAAAGCCGTATGGATTGATCTTCTGGCCCATTTAATTCTCCGTCGCTTTTTCGTTTTCGGCATCTTCTGAAACTTCAGCCTCAGTTGTTGCATCTTTTGATTTTTGAGCTCGCGCGCGACTCGCCTCAACTCGACTGCGACGCTGAGCAGCTTGTGCCCCGCCGCGTGATTCGCTTTGCGCCTCACGAACTGCAAGTGCAGCCTCGTTCAACTTGTCGACCACGATCGTGACGTGACTTGTACGTTTGAAAATTGCTGCTGAACTGCCCTTTGCGCGCGGACGAAAACGCTTCAAGGTCGGTCCCCCGTCGGCATAGCAAGCTTTGATGTAAAGTTCGTCGGCGTTTTGCGCAAAGTTGTTTGTTGCATTGGCGACTGCCGATGCCAGCAATTTGCGCACGATGTGTGCCGAGTCACGATCTGTCAGGCGCAACAAATTGTCGGCCGAACGAACGTCCATTCCGCGAACCAGGTTCAAAACAACGCGAACCTTTGACGGTGACAAGCGGGCGAATCGCGCCGATGCGCGAAAACCACTCGACACTCCGGCAACTCGTGTTGCTTCGTTTAGTTTCGGACCGGTCATGGTTTACCTGGCGATGCTGCAGCAGCTTCCGCTGCGGCGGCTGCTTTTTCTTGGCTCTGGTGAAATCTAAAAGTGCGAGTAGGCGAAAACTCGCCGAGTTTATGGCCGACCATCGATTCAGTTATATAAACCGGCACGTGCTTGCGACCGTCATGTACGGCGAATGTGTGGCCAAGCATGTCGGGGATAATCGTGCTGCGGCGTGACCAAGTCTTGATGACTTTACGGTCGCCACTGGCGTTCATCTCGTCCAATTTTTTAAGAAGGTGCTCATCAACAAATGGACCTTTTTTAAGACTGCGTGACATCTAGTTAACCTCTTGACTTTCCTGATCGGCGACGACGAACAATCATCTGTTGTGAAGACTTGTTCTTGTCGCGAGTACGACGTTCTGGCTTACCCCACGGCGACACCGGTGGACGACCACCGGAAGTTTTACCTTCGCCACCACCAAGTGGGTGGTCAACTGGGTTCATTACAACACCACGAGATTGCGGGCGAACACCCTTCCAGCGATTTCGGCCGGCTTTACCAATTTTGATTTGCTCGTGTTCCGAGTTGCCGATTTCGCCAACAGTTGCGCGACAGTCGATTGGAATACGACGCATTTCGCTTGATGGCATACGCACGGTGGCATAGAGCCCTTCTTTTGCAACGAGTTGAACTGCCATGCCAGCTGAACGGGCAATTCTGCCACCTTGTCCAGGCCGCATCTCGATGTTGTGCACTGTCGTACCGACTGGCATGTAACGAAGTGGCAATGCGTTGCCAACAATGATGTCAGCTTTCGGACCACTCTCTACTTTGGCGCCGACTTCAAGACCTTTTGGCGCAAGAATATATGACTTCGTGCCGTCGGCGTAATGCAACAATGCAATACGACAAGTGCGGTTCGGGTCGTATTCAATTGCGGCTACTTTTGCGACGCAGTCATCTTTGCCACGCTTAAAGTCGACCATGCGATATTGCTGTTTGTGACCGCCACCTTGGTGACGCGAAGTGATGCGACCTGCCGAGTTACGACCACCACGGGACGGCTTTGGTGACAACAACGATTTTTCTGGTGTCAACTTAGTGATCTCACTGAAGTCTGAAACTGTTTGAAAGCGGCGACCAGGGCTAGTCGGGCGGCGTTTGCGAATTGGCATCTTGGGTCGTCCTTTTGACTAGTTCTCGAACAACGGGATCTGATTGCCCGCCTCTAAAGTGACGAGCGCGTGCTTCGAACCATCACGCACACCAATGCGATTGGTGCCACGAGTGATGCGGCGCTTGCCAAGTCGGTTGATCGTGTTGACACGGCGAACTTTGACACCCCAAATTGATTGCACTGCATCGCGAATCTCTGGCTTTGTCGCCAATGGATGAACTTCGAATGTGTACGTACCCTTGTCGATCAACGAATAGCTCTTCTCGCTAACGACCGGTCGCAGAATAATGTCGCGTGGATCTTTCACTTTGCGGCCTCCATGGTTGGCAGGCTCGCCTTTGTAAAGACGATCCAGTCATTGCACAAAATGTCGTAGGCGTTGAGTTCGCCGGTGCTCAGAACCTGAACATCCTTCAAGTTGCGGAAGCTCTTCCAGGCGGTCTCATCTTTGCGCTCAAGCACGATCAATACACGCTCGTCAACACCAATTTTCTTCAGTGCGCCGGTCGCCGACTTCGTGCTTGGTGCTGAAAAACCCCACTCTTCGACGACAACTACTTTGTTCTCGCTCATTCGATCTGAGAGCGCCGATCGCAACGCGAGTTGCACCATCTTCTTGGGTGTGCGTTGTGAATATTTGCGGGGTTTTGGTCCGAGGGCGACGCCACCACCACTGAAATGTGGCGCGCGAATCGAACCCTGACGAGCGTTACCGGTGCCCTTTTGCTTGAACGGTTTCTTACCGCCACCTCTAACCTCTGATCGAGTCTTGGTGCTTTGCGTGCCAGAGCGACGATGTGCAAGTTGCGCGACAACGACCTGGTGCAACACCGGAATATTTGGTGTGATACCGAATACGGCGTCAGCAACTTCAATCGAAGCAGCCTTTTTGCCGGCAGCGTTTTTCATTTCAATCTTTGCCATGGCTACTCCTTGACCGCACCCTTGACGGCGTTGCGAATGATTACAACGCCACCATTTGGACCAGGAACCGAACCTTTGACGAGCAACAAATTTCTTTCGAGATCTGCTTGAACAACCTCAAGATTCAATGTCGTCACTTGTTGATGACCCATGTGACCTGACATGCGCAAACCCTTGAATACACGACCAGGGAATGTGCACGAACCAATTGAGCCAGGAGCTCGATGGTGTTTGTGGTTACCGTGACTCGCACCTTGTCCACCGAAGTTGTGTCGCTTCATGGTGCCGGCGAAACCTTTGCCGCGACTCACTGCAGTCACGTCGACTCGCTCGCCAACAACAAGGGTGTCAACTTTAATTTCTTGTCCAATTTCAAAACCCTCGACCGAATCAAGACGCAACTCAACGAGGCGACGGCCCGCTGCAACATTGCGCACGCCACTCTTTGGGGCGAAGTGTCCGGCCTCTGCTTTGTTCATCTTCTTCACATCGCGCTGACCGTATGTGACTTGAAGGGCCGTATAGCCATCGGTCAAACCTGTTTTGACCTGAACGATGCGGGCTGGCTCGATGCGCAACACAGTTACGGGCACGACGCGTTGATCGTCTCCCCAAACCTGTGTCATGCCGACCTTTTCGCCGACGATCGCTTTTTGTGCCATGAGGCCAAAACCTTTTCTCGAGATGTTTACCGAAATAATTCGTTTATTCGCACAAATGCTCCGCAGGCCT
>CAMBWL010000022.1 GCA_945871625.1 Bifidobacterium breve | reverse complement strand
TTTCGGTAACCACACTCGCCGCGACTGCATCGCCGCTTCGCGGGCCACAACCCGCAGTCGTTCGAGGTTCTTGTTCGCCCGACCGGCATCCCATCGCACGACACTGCGAGTGGTCGGTGCCAGCACGATCATTTCGTCAATGCCGATCTCGGTGAGTTTCTGCACGGTCCACTCGGGTCGATCAGCTTTGACCACCGAGAAGGCGACGGTCAACTGCCACTTTGGCGGGGCTTCAACGACTACATCGCTCGTCGCCTCGATATTTGCGTTGCGATCAACGACGCATGTCCGCCATTTACCGCGGCCGTCCGAAATCGTCACAGCATCGCGTGACTTCACCCGCAACACACGCAACAAATGATGGGCATCAACATCACCCAACACTGGCGCATCAACTGAATCTACAAAAACATGTGCCGCTGAATCACGCAGCAGCGATATCACGAAAACGCCGACTTAATTTTAGATTTCAAAGAACTATCGCTTGTCGACACGGCCTCGCCCCGTTCTTTGGCCAATTGCAGCAACAAGTCACGCTCTTTTGACGAAAGCTTCTTCGGCACGACAACTTCAATTCGTGCCCGAAGATCGCCGCGTGTTCGCCCACGACTGCGACCGCCCTGATTTAAAATCGGCACACCGCGACCTTTGAGCACATATTCGTGACCATGTTGCACACCGGGCGCCACGCTTAGCGTTTCGTCCCCATCAAGCGTCGCCAACACAAGATCGACACCGAGCGCCGCCTGCGCAATCGATACCTGCACGCTCGTCACCAAATCATTTTCTTCACGCTGATACATCTCGTGTGGCGCAACACCAATATGAACATACAAATCACCCGCCGCGCCGCCGCGCGGCCCGACACCGCCACGACTGGTCACGCGCATCGTCTGCCCTGTCGCAATGCCAGCCGGAATATCAATCTCGTGGCTCTGATCTTTGGTCACGCGACCTTCCCCGCGACACTTCTGACATGGCGATGCAATTATCTGGCCGTTTCCGCGACATCGCGAACAAGGTGTTGTTGTCACCATCTGTCCGAGAATGCTTTGGCGCATTCGCCGAACTTGTCCCGACCCGCCACAGTCGGCACAAGTCGTTGCTTTCGTGCCGGCAGCCGCACCAGAACCGTCGCAATCCTCACAACTCACTGCCGATCTGATTGACACCGAAGTTCGACAACCGAACACTGCGTCAACAAAATCAATCTCGATTTGCGTTTCTAGATCTGGTCCGCGTTGAGGGCCAGACTGTTGCCGCGTCGAACCACCAAACGGTGAGTCGCCACCAAAGAATGCATCAAAAATGCTGCCGAAACCACCAGCCCCTCCAAACGGGTCGCCACCACCACGACCGCCACCTGAAACTCCGGCTTCACCAAATTGGTCGTATCGCGCGCGCGTATCTTCATCTGACAAAACTTCATACGCCCGACTCACCTCTTTAAATTTTTCTTCAGCCTCGGCGTTGTTCGGGTTTGCATCTGGATGCAGTTCGCGCGCCAATTTGCGATATGCCTTTTTTAGTTCATCTTGACTTGCCCCACGCGACACGCCGAGCAACTGATAAAAATCTTGAGCCATTTGACTTAATTTTCGGTCAGACGGCGACCAAGACGATCACTAACCAAATCAACGGTCGCTAATGCTTGAGGATAATTCATACGCGTCGGCCCAAGCACGCCAACCGTGCCAACCGTTTCGCCATCGGCGCGAACAGGTGCCAACACAACTGAACAAGCCGAGAGTGGCTCGACACCGTGCTCTGCCCCAATCGCCACCGAGACTCCGCGATTCAGCATGTCGCGCACGAGCGTGACCACGACATACTGCTGCTCGAGTGTGTGCAACACATTGCGCACGATTTCTACCGCGTCAAACGCTTCGGCCATCTGTGCCACACCGCCCACATAGAAATTTTCATCGTTGCGACCGCGGTCAAGTGCCGACAAAACTTTTTCACACAACACATTGATCGCATCAGTAACGCCAAGATTCGTGCCAGATCGACCGCTCATCTCGCGATGCGAGGCAACATCCCGCAATGGCTTGGCGATCATAATTTCCCGCAATCTTTCGTTGGCTACCAAAATCTCGTCATCTGAGACATCGCTACTGATTTCAATTTGCTCGTTTTCAACAGCCCCGTTTGAAAGAACTGCAACAGCCGTGACATGATGGCTCGAGAGCCGCACAAGTTGCACCGAGCGCACGACGGCAACCTCGGCGGTCGGGCCGATTACAACTGATGCATAGTTCGTCAATTGCGCCAGCAACATCGAGGTGCGCTGCAAAGTTTCTTCCAGGCGAAAATGCGCCGTCTCGAAAAAACTTCCAACTTTGGCTTGCTCAATCGAACCCAGCGCACCGTTGGGCACCAGGTTGTCCACGAAAAATCGGTATCCCTTGTCAGTCGGTATCCGACCGGCAGATGTATGCGGGTGCATCAAATAACCTTCGCGTTCAAGTGCCGCCATATCGTTGCGTACGGTCGCCGAAGAAACAGCCAAGTCACGATTGCCGGCAATATGCGCAGAACCCACCGGTTGCGCGGTGGCGATGTACTCCTCTACGACAGCCCTGAGGATTGCAGTCTTACGATCGTCCAGCATTTGTTACCTTCAGACTACCGAGCGATTGATTTCCCCGCTGATCTTGTACCGACTCAGCGCCTCGTCACGCTCTTGCGAATGATCCACCATCGGTTCTGGGTACTGCGCAAAAAGACCGCGATCCGACTGCAGCCACGGCGCATGCACAAACTTTTCGGGCACATCGCGCAGTTCAGGTATCCACGCACGTACAAAATTTCCGTTTGGATCAAACTTCTCGCCCTGCAAAACGGGGTTGAACACTCGAAAATACGGCGCTGCATCTGTGCCCGTCCCGGCAGTCCATTGCCAACCGTGATTATTGGATGCAATATCGCCGTCGACGAGGTGTCGCATAAAAAATTTGGCACCCCACTGCCACGGCAAATGTAAATCTTTGACCAAAAAACTCGCGGCGATCATCCGCACTCGATTATGCATCCAGCCAGTTGCCAACATCTGTCGCATTCCTGCATCAACGATCGGGTAGCCAGTTTTACCAGCGCACCAAATTTCAAATCGCTGTTTTGCTTTTGCGTCTGTATCCACCTGCAAACTATCCATTTTCGGCTGCAAGTTTTTCCAAATCGTGTGCGGCTGATGAAACAACACATCTGCATAAAACTCGCGCCAACAAAGTTCGCTGCGATAGTGATCATGATTTGCATTGGGTTCGAGTTCCGCCAGCAACTGACGCGGGTGCACCACACCGAAGCGCAAATAAACCGACATCTGACTGCAGCCATCGCGATCCGGATTGTTGCGCTCGGTTTTATATTTACCGAGCGCATTCTCGGCGAAATGTTCCCAACGTTTCCATGCGGCGCTCTCGCCCACATCGGCAATCTTTGAAGTCAACGGCGGGTCATCGGGTATCGCCTCGCTGACGACACTTGGTGCACCGTGCCACTTCACACGTGGTTTTGAAATCGGCGCAGACCAACCATGTGCCAACCAAACTTTTGAAAATGGGGTGAACACCGAATACGGCGTCGCATCGGCTTTGCGCACCGTACCCGGCTCGACCGCGAATGGCGAACCTGCATGGCTCAACTTTGCGCCGACTTTTTCTAGTGCTCGGGCAACCGCGGCATCACGTTTTTGGCCGTATGGCGCAAAATCTTTCGTCGCAAATACTTCGACGGCATTTACTTCTTTGGCGACTTTTGCCACGACATCAACAGGGTCTCCGACCCGCACCACAAGCGCTCCGCCTATTTCACGATTCAAATCACGCAGCGACCGAAACAAGAATGCCAAGCGAGGTGCACCCGAGCGTTGCAAAAACATCGGATCTAAAACAAACAACGGCGTGACATCACCTGCTTTACTCGCCGCGACCAAGGCTGGGTTGTCTTCAAGACGCAAGTCTCGCCGAAACCACATCACCGAAGTAGAAGATTTATTTGACATCAAAAATCGGCACAATCATCTCCATGCCACCACTGCCACTGCAGCACAAACTAGGGCAACCACACCGCCATATGCCAACGACCACTCAGGCGAAACAAGGTCAGCCACAAGCCCAGTGATCGGTCCACCAATTGGTGTACTGCCAAGAAATGCGACCGCAGTCAGCGCCAACAATCTGCCACGCATGTCTGGCGGTGACTCTTGTTGGCTGATTGCATTACCCGAGGCGATCATCGCCGCTCCGCCGATACCCAGCGGAACGCTCCAAATAAATGCCAGCCACACATTCGACGCAAACGCCATGCCGATGCTGGCCAGACCTAGCAACGCAATATTGCCGACGAACCAGCCCATCGAAACAACTTTTAATCGTGCAGTCAGCAACGCGCCAGTCAAGTTTCCGATTCCAATTACCGACATCACCCAGCCAAATGCGCGATCGTCGCCCCATCGCAGGTCGGCAAGTTTCGGCAACGCAACACCAAAATTGAACGAGAACGTGCTCACTGCGAGATAAACCATGAACATCGTCAGTAAGCGACGATTGCCAGCGACATATTTGAATACTTCGCGCACTGGTGAGCCGCCCGCTGGTCGAATAACTGCCGGATACATCTCGCTCTTGCGCAGACCAGTCAGGCTATAAATCATCGCCGCGTATGAAATGCCGTTGATAATAAACAGCCAGCCCGTACCTAGTGGTCCGACAAGTGCCGTAGCAATGGCTGCACCAAAAATACGCGAGCCGGTCATCACCGCCGTGTTTAGCGACATTGCATTTGGCAAATCAACCTCTGGCACAAGTTCAGTCACGAGCCCGCGACGAGCCGGATTATCAAATGCGCCAATGATGCCCAACAACAGCGATAACGCGTAGACCATCGGCACATTGATCACACCCGAAAGATCAAGCACGCCAAGCAACAATGCTTGAACCGCCAAACCAGCCTGCGAAATAAGCGCGATGCGACGACGATCGTGACGGTCAGCCAACGCCCCACACCAAGTGCCGAACAACAACATCGGCAGAAACTGAAATGCAACGTTGTAGCCAAGGTCGGCTGCGTTGCCGGTCAGTCGATAAATCAGCAGCGACGACGCGGTTAACTGCAGCCAACTGCCAATATTCGAGAACAGCAGTCCGGCAAAAAACAACTTTGCATTGAAATATTTAAGCGAGCGAAAAACGCTCGCATGTTTATCAGCCATGATGATCAGTCATCAAGTTTCAGTGCCGAGATGAACACATCGCCAGGTATTTCGACTCGACCGATTGACTTCATCTTCTTCTTGCCTTCTTTTTGCTTCTCGAGCAGTTTGCGCTTACGCGAAATATCGCCGCCATAACACTTGGCCAAAACATCCTTGCGCTTGGCCTTCACGGTTTCACGGGCGATGAACTTTCCGCCGATCGCCGCCTGAATCGGCACATCGAACATCTGTCGCGGGATCAACTCTCTGAGTTTTTCGCACATCCGCTTGCCGTAGTCGTAAGCCTTGTCACGATGCACGATCGTGCTGAATGCGTCGGCGGCAATGGCATTCAAAAATAAATCGACTTTCACAAGATCAGACTCGCGATATCCGTGCAATTCATAGTCAAGACTCGCATAGCCCTGCGAGCGGCTCTTCATTTGGTCGAAGAAATCGACGACAACTTCCGCGAGTGGCATCAGATAATGCAACTCGACTCGTTCGGGCGAAAGATATTCGAGTTTGCTGAGTTCACCGCGTCGCGTTTGACAAAGATCCATCAGCGTTCCCGTGTAATCCTTAGGTGTGATGATGTCAACCTTGAAATATGGCTCTTCAATCGACTTGATGTAAACCGTTGGCGGCAACTCGCTCGGGTTGTGACAAATCTCGGTGGTGCCGTCCGTCTTCGTCACTTGATATTGCACCGACGGCGCGGTGGCAATTAGCGCGAGGTTGAATTCGCGCTCAAGTCGTTCTTTGACAATTTCCATGTGCAACAAACCAAGAAATCCGCATCTGAAACCAAAACCCAACGCCCCAGAAGACTCAGGCAAATAACTAATTGATGCATCGTTCAGTTTTAGTTTCTGCAAACTCTCGCGAAGGGTTTCAAAATCATCGGCGTCAATCGGAAACAATCCGCAAAACACCATCGGCTTCGGGTCGCTGTAGCCGTCAAGCGGTTGACTTGCCGGTCGTGCTTCGTGCGTCACTGTTTCGCCACTGCGGGCCTCACCCACATCTTTGATTCCTGCAATCAAATAGCCGACTTCGCCCGGACCGAGTTCGTCTATCGGTGTCGGCACGGGTCGTCGTACGCCGACTTCCAGCACTTCATGCACGGCGTTTGTTTGCATAAACCGCAACTTCTCGCTGCTGCGCATGCGCCCATTCATCACACGAATCGACGACACAACACCGCGATATTGGTCGTATTGACTGTCAAAGATCAATGCTTGCAGTGGAGCGTCGACATCGCCGCCTGGCGCAGGTATTCGCGCGACAATTGCGTCGAGCAATTCTGGCACGCCCTCACCTGTCTTTGCTGAAATGCGCAAAATGTCTTCGGCTCGAATGCCCAATACTTTTTCGATTTCCATCGCATAACGATCAGGGTCGGCGGCAGGCAGGTCAATTTTGTTGAGCGCGGCAACAATCTCTAAATTATTTTCAAGCGCCAAATAACAGTTAGCCAAAGTTTGAGCCTCGATGCCCTGCGCCGCATCGACAACCAAAACAACTCCTTCACATGCAGCCAACGAGCGACTTACCTCATAACCAAAGTCGACGTGTCCTGGCGTGTCAATCAAATGCAGCGTGTGGTCTTTCCAAGTCACCCGCACGTTCTGCGCTTTGATCGTGATGCCCCGCTCGCGCTCGAGGTCCATGCTGTCTAAATATTGGGCACGCATTTCACGCGCATCAACCGCGTTCGTCATCTCCAATATGCGGTCGGATAGGGTCGATTTGCCGTGGTCGATATGCGCGATGATCGAAAAATTTCGTATTCGAGCTAAATCCATTGCGCCGTTTCTCCGAGACTTCGATCAACGCATTCATGCCCTAAAAGCTTGTGCGAGAAGTAAGCGAATTCTACACGGCTCATGTTTGGCATGGCCTCGTCCGCTGTTAGCCTTGAGCCGTGGCAAATATCAAATCTCAGAAAAAGCGCGTCATCACAAACGCAAAAGCAACCGATCGCAACAAAGCCGTTCGCAGCGAACTTCGCTCACGTGTCAAGACCGCCCTTGAGACAGCTGGCACACCAGAGAATCAAGAGGCTCTTCGTCTCGCCGTCAAGCGCCTCGACAAAGCCGCCGCCAAGCGAACGATTCACCCGAAGCAGGCCGCTCGTCGCAAGAGTCGCCTGATGCGCAAACTTAACGCCGCTTCGACGAAGTAGTTCTCGACGACTTGTTCGTCGCACCCATTCTGCACAATCTGGCAATCAGAATCTCCATAGTTAGTTCTTCGCCCAAATCTTTGCCTCCGCGTAAATCAACGTCGGCACGCGCGAGCAACTGCACTGCCTGATTGATGCCTTCGCCACCCAGACGACGATATTGATTCAGATATTTCTTGGCTTGAAATTCGCTCTTGCTACCAATTATCGACATTGCGTCTTGAGGAGAATTCAGATCAGGACCGTCAAGTCGCATCAACTTCGTATAGTGCGTGTGCAACAGAGCCATCACCTGCAATGGATGATATTCACCGCTACGCGTCATTCGATGCAACATGTCAATCGCTTTCGCCGAATCGCCGGCATCAATCGCATCGGTTAAGTCCCATGGTTTGACGCTGCCGGCATCACCCAAAAATGGGGTGATGTCGTCACTCGTTAGTTTTCGCGATGTGCCGTATGTCGAGACCAAAATGTCAATCAGTCCCGGCAGACGCGCCTGATCTTCACCAAGCCAATCAATAATTTGATTGAGTGCACCCAATTCGAGAGTCAACCCAGACTCGCCCAATCTTTCCAAAAACCATGTCACCAGTTCTTGACGACGATCAGGTGGTGTCGTTGCCAATGTTGTTGCACCCGCGCGCTTCAGTGCATCCGCGATCGACTTCGGCAATTTGCCGGTCGCGCTCACCACCAGATGGGTGCTGTCGGATGGTTGCGCCAGATATGCAACAAGGCTCGAGAGTTCGGCGACTGTCGCTTCGGAGATTTCACGAATCACCACAACGCGTTCTTCACCAAAAAGCGACATGGTCTCGGCTGATGCCACTGCTTTACGAATCGCATCTTCGCGATCTTGCGAATTTGCCGCACCTGCATCGTGGGTTTCTAAAATCGTGCTGCGACTTTCTTTTGTCGCCATTGACTTGATCAATTCGCGCGTAATCTCGCTGACCTTGTCAGAAACGAGTCGCGGATCAGAGCCCGTTACAAGATTGATTGACACACCTACACGCTAGAACTTCGGTGTCGCATCAACAAGATCGTCACGAAAACACCGATCCATAGCGCGATATTTGCAACACCGTCAATTTTCAAGCGGGCGAAAATCTCTGCAACCCACCAAACCCAACGCACGCCAACTTGAACCGGCCACATGATCACTGCGGCGAGACCGGCAAACCCTGCATCAACAATCAGTCCTGAAATCAGTGCCAGTGGCAAACCAACAAGCATGACCAAACCTGCAACGGGCACCGCCAAAACATTGGCCACGATTCCCGTTGCCGACGGCAACCCAAATACCAACAGCACCGCAGGCATTACACCAATCTGGGCCGCAACGGTTGCAGCAATCAGTTGAGCCAGCCATTTTGGCCCGCGAATAATTCGCGCCAAAGGCCCGGCACCCAAACACAGACCGCAGGTCGCCCCAACTGACATATAGAAACCCACCGACCATGCCAAAAGCGGATCAACCATCACCGCAATCAATACCGTCAGCGCGATCAGTCTCATTGTTCGCGTCGGTCGACCGATCGCCACCGACAAAAATGCGAGACCAGCCATCATCGCTGCACGTACAACGCTGGGTTCAACACGCGTGATCACCACGAACCACGCCAAAATACCAAATGTCACCAACATTCTCGGTCGTCTTGTCAGTCGTGACAACAGAGGCGACATCACCGCCAAAATAAACGCGACGTTCTGCCCAGACACCGCCACGAGATGAGCAAGCCCAGAATCGCGAAACGCGACAATCATCGACTTCGGTTGTCGCGTATCGTCACCGATCACCAGACCCGTGAATAGCGTTCGGTCCGCAAACTCGAAAGAGTCGGCGCCCCGACTCACAAGATCTCGCACCCTTTGCACGCTTCGCATCAGCGGCGCTGCGGGTAACCGCACTTCGCCGACAGTATCTACTTCAAATCGACCCTTTATATGTTCTGCAATCAGCCATTGCTGGTTGTCGGGTTCGAGTTCTTCGCGTTGTCCGCTGACAAAAATCTGCTCGCCAACTTTGACTCCTGCCAGTCGCCACCCGGGTCGACCATATGCATAGACAGAAAACCGATCAGATTCAATTTCAAGGGTTATTCGTGTCGCCGCACCAACATTGCGCGGATCACTAATCACGGTCGCGATACCCGAATACGACCCGATCGTAACGCTGCGTAATTCTCGAATTGAACGCCACGAATTCAAAAAGCCCAAAACGACGACCAAAAAGATCAAAAACGCAATCGACTTTCGCAACCCCATCTGACGCACTGCAAAAATACAACCCACTGCAACGCCGAACAAAATTAAAAAACAATATTCATCGCTCGCTCGAGTGACCATCAAATAAACAGTCGCCAAAATTACAATCAGCCAATCTGCGCGCCGCACATCGTACGCTGTAGTCATGGCTGAAAGTTCACGCACCAAGTCGTCTCACGAAAAACGAATCGTGCCCGATGGCATCGTTGCTCACCGCGATGCCTTGCGCAAACGTGGCGGGCTGATCGCCGTCGCACTATCCGTCGCCACACTCGTCGTCGGTCTAATTTTATTGGCACTACCCGGCTCACTAACTGGTCTGCTCGGCTTTGTTTTTGCATTCATCGCCCTGCCGACGATGCCGCTCTTTGGCATTCCTGCCACTGGCAATTTCGTTCGCTACGGGCTGAGTTTTATTTCGAGTCTTTTGCTCTGGTGGATAATCGGTCACTACGCAAGCCTCCGCGCCATTCGTGCGGTTATCGCCAGTTGGCCAGAGTGGCGTCGCGAATTTCGACCGCTGGCCATCGGGTTGGTGCTGGGGTCGTTGATTTCGCTCGCACTGGCCGCGATCGTGCTCGGCGTGCTTTAGTCGACGCGAGCACGAGGCAAAATCTCGCTCAACTTTGCGGGACCGATGCCACGAACTTTCAGCAAATCTTCGACCGCCCGAAATGCACCGTTTTTTTCGCGATACGCGACAATTGCCTTTGCCGTCGCCGGTCCAACACCAGGCAATTGTTCGAGTTCAACAACAGATGCCAAGTTGATATTTATCACCTGCGTTGCGTTCCCAGCACCACCCGTCGTCGAACTTCCTGACTGTGGTCGCCCGATAATCGTGTGCGGCTTCTCACCGCGTTTGGGTACATAAAGTTGCTCGCCCTCATTTA
>CAMBWL010000021.1 GCA_945871625.1 Bifidobacterium breve | reverse complement strand
TAGCCAAAACCCTAAACACAAAAATTGTCGCAATAGGACACTCGATGGGTGGCGCGGCACTGGTCATGGCCGCGCTGCAAGAGCCCGAGCTATTTCGCGCACTAATTATTTACGAGCCAATTATCTTTCCCGCCGAGGTGCAACAAGCAACCTCTAATAGAAGTGGCCCAAGTCCGCTCGTTGAAGGTGCTCGTCGGCGGAGAAAGACTTTCGCTTCACGCGAAGAGGCTTTTGCAAATTACGCGTCCAAACCTCCTATGAATGTCTTTGACCCGCGAGCATTAAATGCATACGTCAACCACGGCTTTCGTGATTTGAACGATTCAATAACTCTGAAGTGTTCGCCCGAACATGAGGCTCGCAACTTTGAAATGGGCGCTGATCATGACACTTCAAACCAGCTAAAAAATCTGCAAGTGCCAACATGGGTTGTCAGTGGCGCACAACAACCAGCCCAACCATCGGGCTTTGCGGCACAGATTGCAAATCAAATACCTAGCGCAAAGCTCATCGAATGGTCAGACCTTGGCCACTTTGGACCGATGCAACAACCCAGTCGACTCGCGACGTTGATTCGCGAAGTTGATGATCTCACTTCACCGAACACCTAATGCCTAGATTGTCATTGCCATGAGTTCTACTGTTTATCAAACGCCGACAACACTTTCACCTTCACGCATCAGCAACTTTCGAACCTGTCCATTGCAATTTCGATTTGCGTCGATCGAAAAACTTCCACAGCCACCGCAAATACATTTGGTCAAAGGCAACTTTGTTCACCGCGTGCTCGAACTTTTGCGTGGCAACGAACCCGAACATCGCACCGTTGAAGCCGCGCGCAAAGCGTTTGATGAAACGCGTGCCGAATACGAACCGAATGCTCGATTCATGGCGCTTGGCCTTAGCCCTGATGCGAGTGAAGCATTCTTCAAAGATTCGCGCGACCTCGTCAACGGCTATTACCGCATGGAGAACCCACGTAACGCCAAAATAATCGGCCTCGAACTTCGCCTCGATTCTGACTTCGGCAAATTCAAACTTGGCGGCATCATCGACCGACTCGAATACAACGAAAAAAACGAGTTGGTCGTCAGCGACTATAAGACAGGCAAAGTTCCAGACGCACGGTTCGGCGCCAACAAAATGGACAACATGCATATCTACGCATCGCTTTGTTTGCGCGAGCGCGGCGAACTGCCAAAGCGTTTACGTCTGATGTATCTCAAGTCGAGCACACCAATCGAAGTCGAAGTGACCGCCGAGTCGAATGCTGCCTGCGAGGCTGCAGCGATCGAAACCTTCGAGCAAATTGATACATCGTGTCAATCTGGCCAGTTCGCCACAAAAAAATCAGGTTTGTGCAACTTTTGCGCTTTTAAACAATGGTGCCCAGAGTTTGGTGGCGATGATTCATTGGCCAAGATCGAAGCGCCGAACATCTACCCAACTTTCGAGCGCGATTAAATTAGTTTTAACTACTTTTTTATGTCTGATTCTCGATCCTCACGACTCACGGCGTTCGACACCCGATTCGATCGTCTGCTCGAACCGACTCGAAATTTCAAGCCGACTGTTTGGTTGTTCACTGCGGCCACCGCGCTCGGCGACTTCGGCATGCTGTGGCACATCGTCGGCATCGTTCGCGCAGTTGCCGACAACTCGCGTGTCAAACAAGCACTAATTCTTTCCGCGCTTATGGGAGTCGAGAGCCTGCTACTGAATCAGGGCATCAAACCATTTTTCAAGCGCGAACGACCGACCGTCAAAGGCGACTCGCGATTCAAGATTCGCAAACCTCGCACTTCGAGTTTTCCGAGTGGGCATGCCAGTTCTGCTTTTTTCGCAGCCGTCGTTCTCACGCGTTGGTCATCTGGGCCTGCAATCGCAACTTGGTTTGCGTTTGCAGTCATTGTTGCCACCAGCCGCGTTGCTGTACGCATTCATCACGCCACTGACATTTTCGCCGGCGCCCTGATTGGCACCGCAATGGGTCTTATCGCCCACTTCGCAATCTCGTTCTTCTAAAGTTCGCGTTGCGAACTGAAAATTTAGGCTTCGGGGGTAGAGGTTGTCGCGCTCGCAGTTAGCAACGAACGCACATCTAACAACAAATCGGCAACTTCGCCCGTTGAAACAAGTTCACGCTGCAACATTTCGCGAAGCGCTTTGTCGATCACGCCGAGTGCTTCGCTAATAACTGCTGCCTCACGTGAATCTGTCATTTGATTGAGCCTTTCGTTGCCGTGAATCTGCTTTGTTCAATGAACCGAAGGCTAGTGCGACCGATACACCAGACCTCGTCATTTAGTTAAATCATGCCTGAAGCATGTGTCACGGTAGACGGATCGAAATCTCAAATAGCGGCACGACCCCGCTTGTGCGTAGCATCACAATGTGGAATTGCGCGATAAAAACACCGTTGTGACAGGCGCCGCAAACGGCATCGGCAAAGCAGTCGCCGAAGAATTCCACAAACAAGGCGCGAGAGTCGTACTCGCCGACCGCGACGAAAAACTTCTCGACACGGTTGTTGAGCAACTCAACGCCAGACGCCCCAATTCGGCTTTGGGCGTGGCGTGTGATTTATCCACAGAAAAAGCCAATGCCGAATTAGTAGCAAAATCTAAACAATTTCTTGGATTCATCGACTTGTTCTATGCCAACGCCGGGGTGGCAATGGGCACCGACCTTTCAACCAGCGAAGAAACCTGGAACATATCTTTTGATATCAACGTGCATGCACATCGCTGGGCGGTCAAATATCTGATCGACGACTGGCTTGCGGCCGGGCACGGCTATTTTGTCAGCACCGCGTCGGCGGCTGGCTTGCTCACGGCGATCGGCTCGGCGCCTTATTCGTTAACCAAACATGCAGCGTTGTCATTTGCCGAATGGCTTTCAATTACGTATGGCAATCGCGGACTCAAAGTCAGCTGTCTTTGCCCACAAGGCGTCAACACAAATATGTTACGGCGCTCCGATGAAGCCACGGCTGCCGACAACGGCAATGTCGTGCGCGCGTCGGGTGCGGTGCTCGAACCCGAACAAGTTGCCGAAATCGTCGTTGAAACGTTGCGCCAAGAAACCTTCATGATCTTGCCGCACCCCGAAGTGGCCCAGTTCGTCAACAAAAAAGCCAGCGAGCACGAGCGATGGTTGGCTGGCATGCGCAAACTTCAACTACGTACGCTCGGCGTTTGATTTTGTCGTGATTAGTAGCGAAAGCATCGTCAAATACGAACGCGATGGCGTCGTGGTGTTGCGCGATGTCTTGAGCCAACAAGTAATTTCTGAACTCTCAGATGCTCTCGAACTCAATATGCGCTCACCCGGACCATGGGCAAACGAATATGCGGCTAACTCGCAACAAGGCAGATTCTTCGACGACTATGTCAACTGGTCGCGCTTTGACGCCTACAAAACACACGCACTTTTCGGTGCGCTACCAGAAATTGCGCTCGCTTTGATGCAAAAATCTTCTGGGCGATTTTTTCATGAACATGTTTTGGTCAAAGAAGCGGGCAACAATCAAGTCACGCCATGGCACAACGACGAGCCGTATTACGGCGTCGACTCGCAAAATAACGTCAGTTTGTGGGTGCCGCTTGATCCGATTCCTGAAAAAATTGCATTACGGGCAATTCTCGGTAGTCATCGCTGGGGCAAAAAATTTATTCCACGAAAATTCGTGGATCAGTCGCCTTATGTTGCGAGCGCCAGCGAATATGAACCGCTTCCCGACTCGCAGCAACTTGATGATGCTAAAAACATCGAGTGCTTCGAAGCAATGCCTGGCGACATCGTCGCGTTTCACTTTCGCACGCTGCACAGCGCGCCTTCGACATCTGATTACCCGGATCGCCGTCGAGTCGTCAGCTTTCGCTATGTCGACAGCGACGCTGTTTGGTCGACACGACCATGGAAAACTTCGCCACCCCTTGAGCCACGCTCATTGAAGCCCGGCGACTTTCTGAACGACCAGCGCTTTCCGTTAATTAAAACTCTTTAGCGCGGTTGCTAACTCACGCCACTGCGCAGTTGGCAGCACACCTGCTTTGCTCGATAAGACTTGCACCGATACATGGTTTGCGCCGGCATCAAGATGCGCTTTTATGCGACCGACAATTGTTTCGAGCGTGCCCCAAGAGACAATCGCGTCGACCATTTTGTCGCTCGGCATTTTGTCGGGCCCGACAATGTCGTTTTGGTTGTATCCCAATCGCAATAAATTATTCGCATAATTTGGCAAACGGGTGTAGGTCAACATGTGCTGGCGCGCAGTGGCTCGCGCAGTTTCGGCGTTCGTGTCGAAGACAACTGCGATCTCAGGCGCAAGCAACGCATCTTCACCGATAATTACTCGAGCGCCAACTGTGTGTTCAACGGGCACAAAATACGGATGCGCACCAAGGCCGCGCTGCGCAGAAAGTTTCAACATCTTTGGGCCCAGCGCAGCCAACACCCGGCGCGGCGTGGTCGTGGGTGGTGCAGCAAAGAACACGGCGTTATCCATTGCGTCCAGATATTCGGTCATCGCCGAAAATGGTTTGGAATAGGCGCTCTTATGCACCTTTTCTGCCAAATGCTGATGGCTCGCACCGATACCCAACAAAAATCTGTCACCAAATTTTTCGGTCAGTGTCTTCCAGCCTGCGGCCATCGTCATCGCGCTTCGAGCATGCATCGATGCAATGCCCGTCGCCATCGTCAAGTGTTTTGTCGCCGAAAGCAACATGGCGCACGAGGCAAACGGTTCGCGAAGCACCGCTTCGGGCACCCACACGCATTGATAACCCAATTCTTCGAGTTCAATTGCGGCTTCTTGCGCTCTGGTCATTGGCTGAAGATCTAAGTCAACTGTCCAAATACCTACACGACCCAAGCCAAAATCAGAACGCTTGTTACTTTTCATATTCAATTACCATATCGCAAGCCATAGCTACACATGAGCGAGTGTCTCGCGACTTTAAACGCAAATCAACTTACCTTCTTGCGGTAATCCTGTTGGCGTCATGTGCGAGTGCACAGCAACCGTCGGGCAGTACCGACTCTGCAACTGCAACAGTCTTGAAAGTGATCGATGGCGACACGATTGTGCTCAAACTGCAAAACCAAACTGAAACAGTTCGCCTGCTCGGCGTTGACACACCCGAAACCGTGCATCCAACCAAAGATGTCGAGTGTTTCGGCCCAGAGGCCTCGACGTTTACCAGGACGATGCTGAAAGAAGGAGCGGTTGTAAAACTCACGCGCGATGTCGAACCGCGCGATCGCTTTCAAAGACTCCTCGCCTATTTATATCTCGCAGACGGCACATTTTTTAATCAACTATTAATAGATCAGGGCTTTGCCAGAAATCTGAGCATCGAACCAAACACTACGTTCGCATCGCAATTTGCGAGTCACGAGTCCACCGCTCGCGATCGACGCGTCGGCTTATGGCAGGCTTGCGAAAGATAGCGTGAAGGCGTGAGAAATTCGCAAAAGTCTCTTGTTGAACAACTGGGTCATTCGCCGCACGCGCGACTCGTCATTCTTAGCTGCGACGACTTGGGTGCTTTTCACGCCGCGAATATAGGCGTCTACGATGCCATCAACAAGGGTGTCGCGACTTGCGCCTCACTAATGGTGCCCGCACCATGGTCACGTGATGCGATCAATCGCTACAACGGTGAAGACATCGGCGTGCACCTGACGCTCAATGCCGAACATGCCAATTATCGCTGGGGATCAATCACCAACTCGGCCTCACTGTCATCGGGCGAAGGCGGGTTTCCGCGCACGATCAACGATTTATGGGAGCACGCCGACCCACAAGAAGTTTTGCGCGAATGCCGCGCACAAATCGAACGGGCCATCGCCTGGGGTCTTGATCCAACGCACCTTGCGCCACACTTGACTGCGATCACACTGCGCCCCGAGTTCTTTGACATCTATCTCGAGTTGGCAGTCGAGTTTCGTTTGCCGATTCGCCTGCCAAGTTCAATTTCTGAACAACAAGCCGGTTTCCCGTTTCGAAAATTGGCGGCAGACGAGGGCGTCGTGTTCCCTGATTTCTTCAATCACGACTGGCGAGCAGGCAGTCGTGAGCGAGTAATGAAAGGTCTGCAAAATCTGCAACCAGGCGTCACCGAATTGCATGTTCAGCCATGCATCGACACACCCGAGATTCGCGCCCTTGGCGATGTCGCCCAAAGTTGGATCGACGATTACGACCTCGTTGTCAACGACGAAGAGATCCGCGACGCAATCGAAGCTAGCGGCGCAACAATGATCGGTTTTCGCGAACTGCGCACGCTGATGCGCGCACGCTGATTATTGATTCGCGCGAACGCCCGCAAACAAGTCGGTCTCAATTCCCGAATCGGTTGGCGCATAACCAGCGATGTGATGCGCGGCCAAAATCCAATCTTCATACGGGTAGACCTCGGCTAATTCTTCATCGCTGAGACCAAACCAAAATGATTCGTTCTCATCGACTTGTGTGGCATGCGCCTTGAGAGCGCCCGAGCGCGCCCAAAAATATTCTCCGACTTCCATTTTTGTTGTTATCCGATGATCAAGATTCGGCCGATCGAACCACTTTTCGTCGTATGGCGATGATCCACGCAAACGCAACATCGCCTCATGCACGGTCTTCAATCGAGTGCGCGACCACACCGAGTAATACATTTTCTGCGGTTGCCAAACTGGTCCGGCATTTTTATACCATGATTCATCACCAGCTCGCTCAAAAGCCAAAATACTGACATCGTGAACTTTCAAATGATCAGGGTGCAGATAGCCACTTTGATCGTCGCTGTAGGTGACAATCACCTGCGGTTTTTCGGCACGAATAATTTTCACCAAGCGTTCAGCCGCTTCGTCGTTGCCGGCCATATGAAAGCACCCTGGATTCGAATTCGAATCGCTATCAGCCATACCCGACTCGCGATAGCCGAGCATGTGCAATTTGCTGAAGCCAATCACTCCAACACTTTTTTTCAACTCTTTGGGTCGCATCTCGGTCAGCAACTCGCGTTGTGCGACAAGATCAAGCCCGTGAAAGGGCATGCCTGGCTCTTTGAGCGCAGGATTGTTTACATCGCCCTCTTCGCCACCCGTGCAACACACCAACACGGTGCGCACGCCCAATTCTGCATAGCGTGCAAATGTCGGTGCACCTTTAGATGCTTCATCATCGGGGTGTGCGTGAACTGTCAGCGCACACAATGGGTTGCCACAATTATCTACCGGTGAAACTATATTTTTTGAGCGATCGGCTTGCCTCACCTCGTGAAGGATAGTGAGAGTTGCCATCGATAACGATGCCCTAGCCTTGGACCAATGCAGGTCACCAAAACATGGCGCTTATTTTCTGGATTGATTGTTCTCGCCATTGTGTTGACAGCATGTTCACGCGATGGGCGTGAACTGCGCGAAGCCGGACCAGGTCAGGGCGAGTCGATTGCAATTATCACCACAACTTTAGAAACGGTTGTCGCCGAACAAGACTCGGCGATGCAAAATGTTTTTTCTGTCAGCGGCACTTGGCTTGCGAGCGGCGCACTTGATCCTCGACATACATGTCTCGGGTCGAACATCTCGCCCGCGCTGACCATTGAAAATGTGCCAGCCGAAGCGAAAAGTTTGGCCATGACTTTGATCGCCGTCGACAACCCGCAACAACCACTGTGGGTGGTGGCAAACCTTGACCCGACGCTGAAAGTGATTCAAGAAGGTGGCGTGCCAACTGGGGCGTTAGTCGGCGCGGCTTTCAACAACGACAAAATTATTGACGGATACAGCGGTCCATGCCCGATAGACAAAGAGATTCATGAGTTTTTACTCGTCGTTTACGCAATTGACCAACAACTTGAGTTCACCCCCGAGCCTCAGTCGCTGGCAAGCTCGCAACTTTTAGTGCAGGCGATTCAGTCGGCGGCTTTCGATTCTGGCGAGACTCGTTTTTTCGTTCAAAACCCATAAACGAACCCGCTGGTCTGCCAAGATTTAGGCATAGAACAAAATGTTTCTGCCCTGCCGATCTCATTGTTTGAGACCGATTTAGACGCGCGACTGGTCGCTGCGAACGACGCATTTCGGATTCTTGCGCTGGCGGGAGCACCGCTTGTGGTTGGAAGCGCACCGTGGGTGAACGCCCAACCGGCGGAACGCACTGCTGCCGAAAGAGCTTGGCAACTCGCCAAACAAACTTCATCAAGTTTCAATTTTGAGTTTCGCTTGTGGCAACCCAATGGTGACGTGACTTGGGTTTTGGTTTCGCTTCAAGCACAAAAAGACGGTGCGGGTCGAATTACTAATTACATCGGCAGCGCACAAGATGTAACACAGTCAGTAACTAGGCGTGTGCTCAGCGAACAACTCATCGGTCTGCTTGACGCAGCCCATGACGCAATCTTGGTTTTTGATCGGTCTGGTGCGCTGATGTTCGCCAACGATTATGCCCAACAACTTGTCGGCAAGAGCGAGACACCAGGTCTGGGCGATGCCGCAGTGCAAACTTTCATTCAAGCGATTCGTGATCAGATCCCGCGTGAGTTGATCACCAGTACCACATCAAATCGTTGGCAAGGAGAAGTTGGC
This sequence comes from Bifidobacterium breve, assembly GCA_945871625.1. GTDB lineage: Bacteria > Actinomycetota > Acidimicrobiia > Acidimicrobiales > Ilumatobacteraceae > BACL27. Next base: position 1,968 of record CAMBWL010000021.1, on the reverse strand, counting down.
TTTCGTGGCGCGGATTCAATCATGCGAACCTTGGATGTCGTACTGCAGATTGTCCGAGATGCCAACGGCACGATCGAACATTATTCGGCGATTGCCCGAGACATCACCGAATTAAAACAAACTCAGGACGAATTGCAACGTCAAGCCACCCATGATGCACTGACAAATCTGCCAAATCGTGTGCTGTTTTTGCGCAAACTTTCTGAGGCGCTTGACCGTTCGCGCACGCTCAAGCGTGGTGTCACGGTGCTGTTCGTCGACCTTGACAAACTCAAAGATGTCAACGACACGATCGGGCACAGCGTCGGCGATCAGTTGATCGTCAACATGGCCAAACGACTCGTCAGCGCAACTCGCCCATCGGATGTCGTGGCGCGAATCGGCGGCGATGAATTCGTGATTCTTTGCGATGGTTTAGGTGACGAACAAATTGCCATGGATGTCGCCAACCGCATGCGCACGGCCGTAACGGGTCAACAGATTTTGCAGGGCTTCGAAATCGAGACGAGCGCGAGCATCGGTATCGCCATGGCTAACCCAACTTTGTTGACCGAGATGTCAAGCGCCGATGCTGCGGTGACCCTGCTGCATCATGCCGACAGTGCGATGTATCGTGCCAAACAACGCGGGCGTGGAAGATGCGAAATGTACAGCGAAGAAATGAGCGCCAACGCTCGCGAAAAAAATGTGCTCAGTTCGCAACTTGAACGAGCCCTGGCAACCGATCAACTATTCCTCGTTTATCAGCCAATAGTCTCGACACACACTGGACGCATCGCAGGCGCGGAAGCATTGTTGCGATGGCAGCACCCCGAGCGTGGCGTGCTGACGCCACCGATATTTCTTGCGCTTGCCGAAGAGTCCGGCTTAATCGGGCCGATTGGCGATTGGATAACCAGAAAAGCCTGCAGCGATGCCCGCTCGTGGCTTGATGCCGGCACGATTGATGGCTCGTTCGTGATGCACATCAACGTTTCGGCGCGACAACTTGGTGATGCAACTTTTGTCGAACGCACAATGTCGGCGTTGCGTGAAGCAAAACTTGAACCGCATCAAATAGATCTCGAGGTCACCGAGTCGACCTTGCTCGACGACAAAGGCTCTGTCGTGCGAACCCTGAACGCCCTCAAGCGACATGGCGTGAAGATGGCCATCGATGACTTCGGCACCGGATTCTCGTCGCTGGTCAATTTGCGTAGCTTCCAAGCCGACTTTCTCAAATTGGACGGCACTTTCATCCGCGATATTGGCAACCAAGGTGGTGACGATCCAATTGTTCGCTCAGTCATACAACTGGCGCATTCGTTGAATATGTCGGTCGTCGCCGAGTGGGTCACGAGCCAAGACCAATCGCAGCGTCTTCGACTTTTGGGTTGCGACTTCGTCCAGGGCAACTTAATCGGTCAACCCGTCGTGGCTAAAGAGTTTGGCGCGAAGTTGATTCAGTCATCAACTGGCTAAGCGTTTTTATTCAGACTCTTCTGGCTCTGGGGCCGGGGCCAAGCCTCCAAAAAAAGCCAAAACCGCAGCCGAACCCTCGCCCAATTTGAGAACTGAGTTTCCGGCGACGCTGTCGCTATAGACATCCAACGAGAACCTACTGATATCACCTTTGGCTGCTGGTCGCATCTTTTTTGCGAACTCTGTCAGATCCAGGTTGCTGTCGGTGATGATTGCGCCCGTCACGCCGTCAAATGCACTGGACACAGAAAAAGGATTCGACAAAACCCTGGTCAGCGCCGTATTTAGCATCGCCGCGATGAATTTACGTTGACGCTTGCCGCGACCAATATCCGATGAGCCGTCCAACCTCCATTCATTTTCAATTTTGGTTTCGAAATATCGACTTCGCGCAAAAGCCAACGCCCGCACCCCGTCAAGGTTGTGGCAACCAGGCGGAATGTACAAGCCGGTATTTTTGTCGCGCGACGGATACTGCACACAGATCTCTACTCCACCAATGGCGTC
>CAMBWL010000020.1 GCA_945871625.1 Bifidobacterium breve | reverse complement strand
TCGACATCGTTGGCGCCGTCCGTAACTCGACCCCTAATTATTGATCGTCCAGGCAAAAGATTTTGAGTCAAGTCTGGATTCAATCCAGAGCCAGAATCTATGACTGCCACGATCACGCCAGATCCCGTTGAGTGTGGCCAGACTTCGCTGATGTGCGCGGCTTGTAGACCCCACTGGTCGTCAATTGCCAGATCTTTGCCTTGCATCTTTGTCGACATGTTGACCGGCGCAATCACGGAAAAACTTTCGACTTGGTGACTGACTGTCGACGCCTCGAGCGTCGGCACAACTATCAAAGAGTTGCCGAGGACTGCAACTCCAATAATTCGAACTAGACGTCGAACAACAATTCTGTTTCTCGAATCTTTCAACAACTAAGCACCAGTGGAGTGAAAGCCACCATCAACATGGATTATTTCTCCGGTTGTGGCCGGAAACCAATCGCTGAGCATTGCCACCGTGCTCCGTGCCACCGGAGATGAGTCGTTCACATTCCAGCCCAAGGGAGCGCGACCGCTCCAGATATCTTCGAACGCCCCAAATGATGGGATCGACTTTGCAGCCATGGTGCGAATCGGCCCAGCGGCAATCAAGTTGCATCGAATATTTTTTGGCCCTAGCGCCTTGGCCAAATATCGGTTGGTGCTTTCCAGGGCCGACTTGGCAACACCCATCCAGTTGTAGGCAGGCCATGCAACCGTGTTGTCGAAATCTAAACCAACGATCGAGCCGCCAGATGTCATCAAAGGAACGAAGGCATCTGCCAATGTCTTGAGTGAATAGGCCGAAATCTGCATCGCAACGGAAACATCTTGCCAAGATGCAGCCATAAAGTCGTCGCCCAGACATGCCGCGGGTGCAAAGCCAATCGAATGCAGCACGCCATCCACACGTTCGACAATTTTCTGCACCTCATTTCGTGCGCTTGTCGTGTGCTCGTCGACCGTTACGTCGAATTCAACTACTTCAACTGGCGTCGACAATTTTTTGGCGGTTCGTTGCGTGATTGAGAGTCCGCGCCCCGCACCAGTCAGCACAATTTTGGCGCCCTCTTTTTGGGCAAGTTGGGCAACTCCGAAAGCCAACGAAGCATCGGTCAGCACGCCGGTGATTACTATATTTTTTCCACTTAGAATTCCCACGTGATTAACGGTAGTTGGTCGAAGCAGGTATCGTTGCCAATTATGCGTATCGGCCTTCTAGGCGGAACTGGTCCAGCGGGCAGCGCTTTGGGACTGCGCTTGGCGTCAATTGGCTATGAAATTGTCTTGGGGTCGCGCGATGCGAGTCGCGCACAGGCAGTGTGTGACGAATTAATTAAAAAGTGGCCCGAATACAAATTGAATCTCGTTGGTGGTGACAATGACCAGGCGGCAAAGTGCGACTTGGTCGTCATCGCGACACCGTGGGATTCAGCGGCGACAGTTGTCAACGAATACATCAAAGATCTAGCCGGCAAGATAGTCGTGACGATGGCCAACGCACTTGTGCGAGTCGGCAAAGAATTTCAGCCGTTGGTGCCGCCGCGCGGAAGCATCGCCGCGCACGTTCAAGCAGAAATACCTTTATCGCGTGTTGTCGCGGCGTTTCAACATTTACCAGCAACCGAACTTGGGCGACTTGGCCATGAAGTTGACAGCGACGTGCTCATTTGCTCCGATGACCCGACTGCGACCGCGACAATTTGCGAAATAGTCTCTCGAATTCCTGGATGTCGGCCACTTAACGCCGGCTCTCTTTCGAACGCATTGGCGATCGAAGCATTCACTGCGGTTTTGTTGCAACTCAACGTTCGCTATAAGACAAGAGTTGCCCCGCGTTTGACCGGCATTCCAGATCGTGGTGATTCAATTTGACGATGAAGTTGTTCGACACGGCAAAAAAGCGTGTCGTGGATTTTCGGTCGGACAAACAAGTTTTGATGTACACGTGTGGCATCACACCATACGACGCAACTCACATCGGTCACGCTTTTACTTTTGTAACTTATGACGTCGTTCAACGTCGACTAATTGATTTGGGTCACAACGTCAAGTGTGTGCGCAATGTGACGGACATAGATGACCCGCTTTTTGCCAAGGCACGCGAGTTGGGTGTCCACTATTTGGATCTGGCGGCGGGCGAAGAGGCAAGGTTCAATGCCGACATGAAGGCGCTGAACGTGCTCGATGTCTACAGCGCACCGCGTGCTTCTTCGGCGATTGCAGACATCAGGGGTTTTATCGGGATGGTCTTGGATCGGGGATTCGCATATCAGGCCGGTGAAAGCGTTTATTTTGACGTGACCAGATTCGATTCGTTTGGCGGTGTTTCTAATTACGACACGCAAACGATGATGGGGTTGGCTGCAGAACGCGGTGGACATGTCGAAGATCCACACAAACGAAATCCACTGGACTTTGTTTTGTGGCAGCCATCGGCGGCAGACGAACCGAGTTGGGAAACGATGTGGGGGCCGGGACGTCCTGGATGGCATATCGAGTGTTCAGCCCTGGCGTTGCGCGAACTTGGGTCGACGATTGACTTGCATGGAGGCGGCACTGATTTGATTTTTCCGCATCACGAGTGTGAGCGCGCGCAATCTGAGGCGGCAACTGGCGAATTATTTGTCAAACATTGGATGCACGTGGCGATGGTGTTCATGAACGGCAGCAAGATGTCAAAGAGCCTCGGAAATCTTGAATTTGTCGACCGCTTGCGCAAGCAACATGATCCGCGGGCGATTCGTCTGGCGTTGATCGCCAATCATTATCGATCCGAATGGGAGTGGAACTCTGCTTCAATGTCGAGTGCGCAACAGCGCTTAGCCCTTTGGTCAGGTGCGAATTCTGGCGATGGTAATGCCGGGCTTGAAGACGTTCGAAGCACGCTTGATGACGACTTGAATACGCCAGCGGCTATAAATGAAATAGATCGTGCAGCAAGGTCGGGTTACAGCGTCATGACCGCCGCGGGTCTGCTCGGTGTCGACTTGCGAGCATGAGATTCATTCGGCGCCGACAAAAAGTTGGCTATGACCCGACAAAGTATGTCGGGGCGACGAAATTTCAAACTCGTTTCCGTCCGTTCTGTAGATTTTTCGCGAAACGTCTGTGGAGGTTCTCGCTCGAAGGTTTCGATCAGATTCCGCGGACCGGCCCGGCCATTCTTTGTGCGAACCACATCAGTTTCTTGGATTCAGTTTTCATGCTGACGTATTCTCCGCGCAATATGTCGGTAGTCGGCAAGAGCGAGTACATGGATTCATTCAAGACCCGTTGGTTGTTTACCAAGATTGGGATGATCCCGCTGGATCGCACAGGTGGCGAGAGTGCAAGTTCGGCGATGCTCGCAGTTGAGGGAGTTCTGGCTCGAGGCGAATTATTCGGGATATTTCCCGAGGGCACACGAAGCAGAAGCGGAAAGCTATATAAAGGTCGCACCGGTGCGGCCCGATTGGCGCTGAAGTTTGGTTGTCCCGTATTTCCGGTTGGCATAACCGGCACGAGTGAAATCATGGCTCCCGACACGGTGATGCCAAAATTTGGCAAGCGCTGCAAAATTCAAATCGGCGCCCCGATCGACACCCAGAAATATATGTCGCGCGCCGATCAGCCCGAAGTTTTGCGCGAGTTGACAGACGAAATCATGGTGCGAATTCAGGCACTTACTGGTCAAGAGTATGTCTACGACTACGCGCCAAAGGGCTCGAACCCGAATCGAACCCACATCTAAAACCGTCGCAATCTAGACTGTTGACGTGACAACTGGTGGCTCAACGATTTCGGTGCGCCTGCCTGATGACTCGACAAGAGAGTTATCCGCGGGCTCGACGGGCATAGACCTGGCACAGGCGATTGGCAAAAGACTCGCGCAGGCCGCTGTGGCCACCGTGATTAATGGTGTCGAGTCGGACTTGGGTGTCGCACTGGTTGACGGAGCGAAAGTCTCAATAATTACTTCAGATTCGGATGCTGGTCGCCACGTGTTACGTCATTCGACCGCCCATGTGTTGGCGCAATCAGTTGTCCAACTTTTTGAGGGGGCGAAGTTTTCAATCGGTCCAGCCATCGAAGATGGTTTTTACTACGACTTCGAGTTACCAAACAACAAAACTTTCAGCGATCAAGACTTGGTGGCGATCCAAGAACGAATGCAGAAAATCGTCGAAGCTGATCAGTTGTTCGTGCGCGCTGAAATGACGACCAAAGAAGCACTGAAAATATTTAAAGATCAGCCTTATAAGTGCGAGATCATCGAACGAGTGACAAAAGGCAACGGTGATTCAAGTGATGCCCTCGAAGCAGGCAGCGCCGACGCGGTGAGCGTGTATCGCAACAGTGAGAGTTTCGTCGATCTTTGTCGCGGCCCCCATGTTCCGTCCACTGGGCGACTCGGACACTTCGCATTGATGAAAGTCGCCGGCGCTTATTGGCGAGGCAATGAAAAAGGTCCGATGTTGCAACGCATCTACGGCACAGCATGGGAGTCAAAGTCGGCTTTGGCCGAGCATCTGCATCGACTTGAAGAAGCGGAGAAGCGTGACCACCGTCGACTTGCGGTTGAAATGGATTTACTTTCGTTTCCTCAAGAACTCGGTGGCGGTCTCGCAGTCTGGCATCCGAAGGGTGGCATCATTCGTAAATTGATGGAGGACTACAGCCGAGAACGTCACCAAAACGGTGGTTATAAGTTCGTCTTCACGCCTCACTTGGCCAACGCGCATCTGTTCGAAACTTCGGGACACTTGCAGTTCTATAAAGATGGCATGTATCCACCAATGGAGATGGATAACGGCACTTATTATCCGAAGCCGATGAACTGCCCGATGCATTGCTTGATCTATCGCGATCGTCAGAGAAGTTATCGCGAGTTGCCGTTGCGACTGTTCGAACTTGGCACCGTCTATCGTTACGAACGCGCCGGCACTCTGCACGGGTTGTTGCGCATTCGAGGTTTCACACAAGACGACAGCCATATCTTCTGCACCGAAGAGCAAATGGCGGACGAAATTGCATCGTTGCTCGATTTCGTATTGAGTGTGTTGCGTCGTTTCGGTTTCAGCGAATTTGACTTCAAGTTGAGCACGCGCAACGCGGAGAAATCGGTGGGTTCTGATGAGATTTGGCAACGCTCGACCGATGCGCTGCAAGAAGCTTTGAATCGCCATGGCTTGCAGTACACGGTCGCCCCCGGGGACGCCGCGTTTTACGGGCCAAAAATTGACATCGATGTTCGCGATGCAATCGGTCGCAAGTGGCAGTTGAGCACGATTCAGTGCGACTTCAATTTGCCCGAACGATTCGGGCTCGAATACATCGCCACCGACAACGCGCGCAAACAGCCGATCATGTTGCATCGCGCTCTGTTTGGTTCGATTGAAAGATTCTTTGGTGTCCTGCTCGAGCATTACGGAGGCGCATTCCCGACTTGGTTGGCACCCGTTCAAGTTCGCGTGCTGGCTGTCGCATCGGCGCACGATGAGTATGCGACCAAAGTTGTTGAGCAGTTGGTCGCATGTGGTTATCGTGTGGATCAACTTGTTGCCGATGAACAACTTGGCAAACGAATTCGTGCATCAAAGCTCGAGCGCATTCCGTATGTTTTGGTTGTCGGTGATGACGACGTCTCAAATTCGACTGTCGGTGTGAATCCGCGGGGTGGCGATGTTCGACGTGATGTGCCATTGACTGATTTCATCAACCAACTATCCATTGATGTTGGACAGGCAAAAAATGTTTCTTGAACATGTTGCGAGCAAGTCGTGCTAGAGAGATTGTGGAACGGTTGGCGTGCCGATTATGTCGTGCATGGACAAGGCGCCCAGCAGAAGTCGGATCAGTCGATTTTTACGCAGCTCTTGAAAAGCGATCTGACCGACGAGCAGAGTTACATCGTTCATCGTGGCGACAAAGTGTTTGCGTTGATGAACGCATTCCCGTATACGTCGGGGCATCTTTTGGTTCTGCCGTATCGGGAAGTCGCCGAACTCGAAGATTTGACCGAAGTTGAGACTGGTGAATTGTGGTCGACGGTGACAACCGCGGTCAAGGTTTTGAAGTCGGTTTATCAACCTGAGGCGATGAATGTCGGTATTAATCTTGGGGCTGCCGCTGGTGGCAGTGTCGCTCAGCACCTGCATGTGCACGTGGTTGGTCGATGGGGTGGTGACACCAATTTCATGGTGACGACCGCCAACACAAAAATTTTGCCCGAGGCCTTAGATGTGAGCGCCGATCGAATTCGAAAAGCCTGGAAACTGCAGAAGTGAAAAGAGTGAGCAATGTCTAATTCACCCGATGAAATTCGAGACGAATTGCCGGACGACTTGAACGTCACTGCATTTGTTGGTCCTTATAAATTCCCTGACAACAGTCGCAGAAGGATTCCGGGAATAATTTATCTGGTGATTGCCGTGCTTTTAGCGCTGCTGTGGTTTTCGCAACGCGACAATGAAACATCTCTGATCAGCGATGGTTTTTTGGGTAGTGCGATTTTTTTGGGACTAGTTGGTCTATTTTCGCTTTCGGCGTCCTGGCGAATGACGGTCGACGAAAAACTGGCACTGGTATACGCGACGCGAGCAGTCGGCTTTGCCGTGGGTCATGCATCAGCGCAACAAGTGTGGCGCGGATTTCGCAGTCGTCCAACATGGCGTGTGATGATTTACAGCGCTCAAGAACCACCGCTTCAGCGCGGATTGGTTTTGATCGACGCAATAGATGCTCGCGTAATCGAGTGTCTAGTCGAATCAAATCCTGAGAGTTAGGCTGGAACAATGTTCGATGGCAAGTTTCGCCACCAAGTAGAGCGAGTTGTTCGTCCTGTTGGTGAGCAACTTCGCAAAACAAAAATTTCGCCTGACCATTTGACGCTCGTCGGTTTGATTGTCGCCTGCGGTGCGGCGGTGGCGATTGGCCTCGGGGCATTGCGCCTCGGCTTGTTGTTGGTTGTGCTTGCGGCATTGCCCGATTTGTTGGATGGAGCCCTGGCCAAGGCTTCAAACCAAAGCAGTCAGCGGGGAGCTTTCTTTGACTCGACGGTTGATCGAGTCACCGATGCCGTATTGCTTGGTGGTGTTGCTTGGTTTCTGGCATATCAGCGAGGTCCTTACGCCTCTGTTTTGGTTTTCGCCGTGATGGCGGTTTCATCCTTGATTTCTTATCAGCGCGCCAAGGCCGAGTCGCTTGGTCTGAGTGCCAAGGGTGGGTTAATGGAGCGAGCGGAGAGAATCATCTTGTTGTGTGTCGGTCTGTTGTTCGACGCACTTTTATTTTGGGTGATGGTTCTGATGCTCGTTCTAGTGACGATGACGGCGATGCAAAGGTTCTTCAAAGTATGGAACCAAGCGGCTGTCGCACCTGCAACCGCGGATCGTGTCGCTTTGCGTCAGTCACGCCGTGCTTCGCGTCGCGCCAAGCGCGATGATCGGCGACTGCGCGTAACTCGTCGCCGTCGAGTGCAGTGATTTTTGGCTATCGATTAATTTTGAGGCTTGCGCGGATTGCGCCATCGTTTATATTTTTGGCGATCAATACGGTTGTTGTGCCGGTTGTTTGTTTCGGTATGCGCAGCCAGCGAGAGATCGTGGGCAGAAATTTGACTCGGGTCGACCCAACTTTGAGTGGTCGCAGACTTAGGCGAGCAGTACGCAAAGCCTACGAAAGCTATGCACGCTATTATCTTGAAACTTTTCGATTGCCCTCGCTCAACAAGAAGCAAATTGATGCAGGCATAAGTGTCGTCGGCTTTGAACATATTCAAAATGGTCTGAAACTCGGTAAAGGTGTGATTTTGGCGTTGCCACATTTGGGTGGCTGGGAGTGGTCTGGTCGTTGGTTGATTCATAAAGGCCACGAATTGCATGCCGTTGTCGAAAAACTTGAATCTGAAGAAATGTTCAAGATGTTTCTTGAATTGCGCAAAAGCTACGGCGTTTCCGTCATTCCGTTGGACGAGCATTCTGGTGTGGCAGTTCAAGAAGCATTGGCAAAAAATCAGGTCGTGGCTCTGCTCTGTGATCGAGATCTGCAGGGCAACGGTGTCGAAGTCGATTTTTTTGGCGAACGCACGACCGTGCCGGGAGGTCCAGCTTTTTTTGCACTACGCACTGGTGCAGCGCTGTTGCCGCTTGGCACCTATTTTGCGCGGGGCTTTGATCAACACGAAACAATCGTTCGACCGGCGATCGATGTTCAGCGCACAGGATCTTTGCGCGACGACATGGGTCGAATTTCTCAGGTCTTAATTCAAGAGATTGAATACTTGATTCGTCGGGCGCCAGATCAATGGCATCTGTTTCAGCCGAATTGGCCGAGCGACAAATTGGATCGAAAAATATCTAGCTAAACGCGTCTAACAGCTGACTAATTGCCTGTGCTTGACCGCCCGAGGTTGACGACATCACGGCAATCGGCAGAACACCCAATTGTGACCAATTGTAAAGACCATCGCGAACGCTGTCGGCGTCACCTGAAAGGGTGCAGTCATCCAGCCACTGGTTGTCCATCGCAGAGATAATTTCGGCGTTGCGAGTTTCTTTTGCCGACTCGGACAAAATTTTTTCGAAAGCATCGATCTGCTCGCCGTAGCCGCACGACCGCCAGTAGTTGCGATAGTTGGGCAGAGTGACATAGCCGACCAAAGTTTTGCGGTGAATCGCACGAGCGGCTTCGATGTCGTCACTAATCACAGTGGGGACCATGTTGGCAAAAAACATCTCGTCGCGCCGAGAGTCTGGAATCGACACGAGTTGTGCAGCGATACTTTTGCGGGATGCATTCGCCCAAATTGCCCCGCTCGATATTTCGCTGGCCATCATCAGCATCTTGTGGCGTAGCGCAGCCAAATAGATCGGCGGAAGTTCACCCGAAAATCGCTCTTGGCTTTTCATCGCCTCGAGATAATTTTTGATGTCGGCTAGAGGCGTGGCAGTGGTCGCCCCAAGACGATTGATCACTGCTCCGTGGCTAACACCCAAACCGAGCCCGAATCGTCCGTTCGAAATTTCGTGAATGTGGGCCGCCGTGTTCGCCATTTCGATCGCATGGCTGTAGTAAATCGGCTGGATTGATGTCCAGAATTTAATCGAATTCGTGGTGTGAGCTAAAGAAACACAAAAGCCGATCGTGGCGCCAAGACTCGGACACGCAATCCCGGCGAAATTGAGTTCTTCTGCGCGACGCGCGAGGTCGAGCATCGCGTGTCTGCGCTTTGCCGTTGCGACCATTGATACCGCTGGTCGAAAGCTCTCGGGCGTTGTCACGCAATCAAACTAGTCGCAATGGTCGTACCGTGTAGGTGGTGAACGGCGTATCCGACAGTCCAAAAATTTTGACTGGTTCGCAGTTCGGCCCTAGTTACGTGCGCAAAAAAATGCTGCGCATCGGTTTGATTTCTCCGTACAGTTTGACGATCCCTGGGGGAGTTCAGGCCCAGGTGCTTGGTTTGGCGCGCGAGTTGCGCAAGATGGGGCATGAAGCACGCGTACTCGGACCTTGCGACGGTCCGCCACCAGAACCGTTTGTGACACCACTAGGCAACAGTTTGCCAACGGCTGCGAATGGTTCGATCGTGCCTCTTGCGCCAGATCCTTCTGCCGCGTTACGCACAATTCGTGCGATCAATGACGAAGCGTTCGATGTTTTGCATTTGCATGAACCGATCGCACCTGGCCCGACAGTGACGGCACTTTTGTTGCGCTTGGCACCGATGGTCGGCACTTTTCACGCGGCTGGCGACATCGCTTGGTACGGCAGGTTGAGCAAAGGCGTGAATTGGATCGCCGATTTTTTGGATGCTCGAATCGCCGTGTCGCCCCAGGCCCGCGAACTTGCACATCGCTACTTGGGTGGCGAATATGAAATCTTATTTAACGGCATTGAGAGTGATTTGTATTTGCGTTCTGAAATTGTTCGAGGCAAAAGCAAGTCTGTTTTCTTTTGTGGTCGTTACGAGCCACGTAAAGGTTTGGCGACTTTGCTCGAAGCATTTGAAAAACTCGCTGACGACATTGAACTTTGGGTCGCATCTGACGGCGAAGGCATCGGCGAACTTAAAGCAAAATATGCCAACGACAAGCGCATCTCGTGGCTGGGACGCATAACTGATGCTGAGAAGATAGATCGTCTGGCAAAGTGTTCGGTGTTTTGCGCACCGTCCTTGCACAGCGAGTCATTTGGCATCGTTGTGCTTGAAGCGATGGCTAGTGGAGCGCCAGTCGTGGCGAGCGCGCTCGAAGGTTATAGAAATGTGGCGACACATGATGTCAACGGTTGGCTGGTAGAGCCCGGTGACGTGGCAGGCCTCGCCGAGGGTTTGGCAAAAATCATTGATGACCAGAAATTGGCAGAGAGACTTCAACGAGCTGGTTTAGAGCGAGCGAAAGAATTATCGATGCGACAACTCGCCGAAATTTATGTGGAGATCTATCACAAGGTCTTAGAGCGTGAGAGTTTTGATCCTGATCATCATCCAAAAAGTCGTGTGGTGCGAATGTTCGCTGATCGAGTGCTACGTCGACCTGAATACTCGTAGCATCGCACTAGAATAAATCCACACCCCAAAAGAAAGCAAGAGGTTATATGTCGTTGTCGATTTTGCTCGTCGTAATAATT
>CAMBWL010000019.1 GCA_945871625.1 Bifidobacterium breve | reverse complement strand
CCTGCTGGCATCGTCGGCGCGATTTTCGAAGAGTCAATCACCAAACGACTGGGCACGCCAAACTTGATTGCCGTCAGTTTGATCGTGTTTGGCTTGTTGCTCGTTTGGGCCGATAAGCAAGCGACGGTTGCGCAAAATTCGCGCGATGTCACACAACTTTCGTTGCGTGATGCATTGATCATTGGCATGGCACAGGTCTTGGCGCTGAACCCTGGCACTTCGCGCTCGGGTATCACGATTACTGCGGCACGATTGACGGGCTATTCACGCGATGCTGCGGTGCGACTTTCATTTTTGATGAGTGTGCCGATTATTGGAGGCGCGGTGGTGTTTAAACTCGCCCAACTTTGGCGTGACGGCATACCTGAGGGTTTGGCGGTGCCAATTATGGTCGGCATTGTGAGTGCCGGCATTTCTGGGTGGGTTGCAATGTGGTCGATTATTCGGCTCGTGCGCACAAAAAGTTTTTCGCCGTATGTTGTTTATCGAGTTGCGTTTGGTACGGCAATTTTGTTGCTCGTCGCCACGAACTTTCGCTAATTAGTTTCTAGCCGACCAACACGAGACTTACCACGCCGAGTGAGGCGGCATTGGCGACCATTGCCACTTCGGTCATCGGCACCGCCAAGACGACAGTTGTTTGCCGATTTGGCAGATCAATCACATCAAAAACCAGAACTCGCTCAAGAGAGATTGCCGAATCGATGATCACATCTACAAAGTCGCCCACTTGAATTTCTGGTAGTGGCCCGGCACTTTGCATCGCCACTGCACGAAACCCAAAAGGTATTTCGTAGCGACTCGCACCCTGCAGGTCGCTTGTTGCGACATCGTTGTTGCGAAATGACAATGCGGAAACCAGAAAGAGAAGAGCACAAATAATAGATAATGAAATGACAACAATTCGCTGTCGTGTGGCGTCACGACAAAGTTCGTACCAAGACTCGAGAAGTTTTGTTTTCATGGCTGAATGCCATGTGTGCCGATTACGAATTAGTGGCTGGCGCCGGTTTCGTCTCAGTTTTTGTCGGTGATGCCGCATCGCTTGAACTGGTCGAACTAGTCGTGCTGGTCGTGCCTGAAGTAGTACTTGAGTCTGAACCCGCGCCTGTCGTCGAACTCGTGCCTGAAGTAGTACTTGAGTCTGAACCCGCGCCTGCAGTTTCACTCGACTTGCCTGTTGATGTGCCTGAAGTGGCGGTCTTGCCCGAGGCGGCGCTATCGGTCTTGTAGAAACCTCCGCCCTTGAAAGTGACGCCAACCGGCGTGAACACTTTTTTTACTGGGCGCGGCATGCCGTCAGACGGATGTGGAGCCTCGGTCAGTGCGTCGTCACTGAATGCCTGATAGATCTCAATGGTCTCTCCCGAGTCAATGAATTTGTAGACATAAGTCGGCATAGGGCTTTTGATTCTAGGATGATTGTGTGGCTGTGCGCACTGCTGTTATTCCCGCGGCCGGAATGGGCACACGCTTCTTGCCCGCGACCCGCGCCACGCCCAAAGAATTGCTACCTATATATGACACCCCGGCGCTGCAGTTCGTGATCGATGAGGCGGCCCAAGCGGGCTGTGATCGTGTCGTGATCGTCACCAGTCGAGCCAAGCCGTCGATCGAGGGCTATGCCTCGGCAGCCAGCACCGACAAAGTCGCGGTCAGCGTCGTGTATCAAGACTCACCGTTGGGTCTGGGTCATGCGGTGAGTTGCGCGCGCCAAGCGGTTGGCGACGAACCGTTTGTGGTGATGTTGCCCGACGAAATAATGGGTGATGCGTCGTTGACGAAACAACTTGTGGCGCTCTTCGAAAAATCTGGCAAAAGCAGCATTGGATTAAAACGAGTTGCGGCTACTGAAGTCTCGAGCTATGGCAATGTTAAAGTCGCCGTTTACAAAAGTGCCAAAGAAGATACAGTTGAAATTTTGCAAGTCGTTGAAAAGCCAAAACTTGCTGATGCAGTCAGCGACATCGTGATCATCGGCCGCTATGTGTTGTCACCAAAAGTTTTCGACAAACTTGAGCAGATAAAGCCGAGCGCTAACGGCGAATTGCAGTTGACCGATGCGTTGGAGATGTTGGCAACTGAGCACGCCCTGTTGGGTGTTGTCAGCGAGATAACTCGATACGACATAGGCACGCCGATGGGGCTTTTGCGCGCAGTCATTGAGATTGCCCTTGAGCGCAAAGATGTTGGGCCACAATTGAATTCTTGGCTTAAAGAAAAATTCAACAAATAGTTTAAGGTCGAGGGCTATGGCTAAAAATTTTGGGGCGACGGTGGATGCCAAAGAAGTCGGTCTTGATTCGACGCGGCTAAAAAGTATCGACAAGCATTTCAATCGCTATGTCGACGAAGGTCGCTTGGCTGGCTACGCCGTTGCCGTTGCGCGACACGGCAAAGTTGCGCACTTCTCAATGTACGGCTCAAAAGATTCTGAAACAGGCACACCGATCACCGACGACACGATCTATCGCATTTTTTCGATGACCAAACCAGTTACGTCGATTGCGCTGATGATGTTGGTCGAGCGCGGCTTGCTACAACTCACAGATCCAGTTAGCAAGTTCATACCGTCATTTGGCCAAACTCGAGTTTGGAATACCGGCACGGTGTTGAAGCCATTGACAAATGCCCTCACCGAGCCGATTCGCATTTGGCATTTGCTGACCCATACGGCAGGCATGACATACGGCTTTATGTATACAGATGTCGTAGATGACATGTATCGGCGCGCAGGTTTTGAAGCCGGCGTGGCCTACAAAGATTCGCTCGAAGTCGTCTGCGATAAATACGCGGCGTTACCACTTTTATTTCAGCCAGGTTCAAGTTGGAACTACAGCGTCGCCACCGACATTGTTGGCCGAGTAGTTGAAGTTGTTGGCAAGATGCCACTTGACGAGTTCTTTGAAAAAAATATTTTTCAACCACTCGAAATGCATGACACTGCATTCTGGGTGCCCAAAGAAAAACACGAGCGAGTTGCGTCGCTCTATCGCTATGACGAAACGAATCACAAGAAAGCAAAAATTAGCGGATTCGGCAACAGCAGTCTCGAAAAGCCAGCGTTTCTGTCGGGCGGCGGCGGCCTGGTTTCAACTGCCAGTGACTACTTTAAGTTCATCCGCATGCTCGAAGGTCGTGGTAAATCAGGCGATGTGCAACTGCTTTCGTCGCGCACTTTCGAAATGATGGTGATGAACCATCTGCCGAACAACGCCGACATTACAACATTTGGTCGACCACTTGGCGAAGAAATTTTTTATGACGGACTTGGGTTTGGTCTCGGCTTCGGAGTTGTTGTCGATCAGGCCAAGACTCGTGTGGCTTGCCCGAACGGCACATTCAGTTGGGGTGGCATGGCCAGCACCGCGTTTTGGGTAGACCCAGTCAACGAGATCAGCGCGATGTTCTTCACGCAGTTGATTCCGTCGAGCACATATCCGATACGCCCGTATTTGCGCTCGCTGGTTTACGCCGCCGTCACCGACTAGTTCGAGCTCGCGCAAAAACTATGCGATGCGCTTGAATTGACTCGGTTCGTCAAGAATGAATCCGAACTCATCGACTGTTGCTTCAACTTCACAGTTTGAATAACTGCTTGTAAATCTCCAGATGTTTTGAGAAACTTTCGTGTATTGGTGCGTCTGTTTGGTGATGCCGAGTGTCTCAACATCGATGACTGCAACGCTGATAGTTGCGCTGTGTCCAACGAGCAGAGGTAGTCGCCGCATCGGAATGCAATTAGTGAACGGCGTATTGACGAAATCGATATCGGTGCAGCCATCTAACTCGATGCGATGCGCGCCGTTGACTTCACCCCAGCGACCGTGGGTGTCGGTGCCAAGCCAAAGGTCAGGTTCTTCAAGATCGCGAAACAACAGGCACTGTTGAATTGTCCAGCCAGCCGAAATACGCAACACAAACTGGGCACTGTCGGCACCGAGCGTGCCTTCGGCTGTCCAACCCTCGTTCTCCCAGCGCAACTTCACTTGGCTCGTCGCACTATTGAGCGCTGGGGCAACGTTCTGCCAAACCAGCGTGTGACCCGATGCTGAAAGCGATTGAAAGCCGTTCATAACTATGAGCATGCCACCATATCTGTGGCGATACCGTCAGCGCTGTGATTTCTTTGGTCGAAGCGCAGCAGATCGTGATCGGTGGATGCGAACCAGCCGCACCGGTGATGGTCGACTGTGAATCGATGTCGGGGCGAGTTGTGGCACAAGATATTGTCGCGACTGAATTTATTCCTCCGTTTGCCAATACTGCTGTCGACGGCTACGCCGTGCGTGCGCAAGACGTGACGACTGCTGGCGTCGAACTTGAAGTGCTTGGCATTATTGGCGCTGGTCATGTTGCTGACTATGAAATTGGCGTGGGTCAGGCTGCACGGATTATGACTGGCGCGCCGATGCCACAGGGCGCTGATGCCGTGGTGATGATCGAAGACGCGACCGAACTAAGCGCGTCACGCGTGCGATGCAACAAGCCAGCCAAAGTCGGCGATGCAATTCGCGAAATCGGCGAAGATGTTCGTGCCGGAGATGTTGTTTTTAAAACTGGCGCGTTGATCAACAGTGCGGGCATTGGCGTGTTGGCAGGCATTAACGCCCGAAGAGTTTTGTCGTATCCACGTTTGCGCGTGGCGATGCTTTCGACTGGTGACGAGCTCGTGATTGACGGATCAGAACTGAAGCCGGGGCAGATTCGCGAGAGCAACTTAACAATGTTGTCAGCCATGATCAGCGCGACTGGCTGTGAAGTGATAAATCTCGGCATTGTCGCCGACGATGAAGCAGTGCTTGAAAGCAAATTACGCGAGGTCGCAACACGGTGTGATGCGATCGTAACGAGTGGTGGCGTTGGTCAGGGAGACTTTGATGTAGTGAAAATTGTTTTGTCGCGCATCGCCGACATGAAGTGGATGCAGATGGCAATCAAGCCCGCGAAACCTTTTGCTTTTGGCAAACTAACAACAAGCGACTCGCGAGTTATCCCCGTTTTTGGATTGCCGGGCAACCCAGTGTCGTCGATGATCAGTTTTGAATTGTTGGCGCGACCCGCTTTGCGCAAAATTATGGGTCACACGCAAAATTTGATGCGACCGACCGTGCGAGCGATTGTTGACGCACCGATGAAGCGCAAGCAAGATGGCAAAATTCATTTCATGCGAGTGTTCGGCGAGTTCGCCGAGGATGGGCGATTGCATATTCGCGACACGGGGCCGCAGGGTAGCCATCAACTTGCAGCCACGGCGCAGGCCAACGGTCTGGCGATGGTGCCCGACGGTCATGGGTTGGCACTTGGCGCCGAAGTAGAAGTGATGTTGCTTGCGTAATATGCTCAATCTATGGAAATGCGATCATGCAACTAATTGATCCGTTCGGCAGAACTGTCCGCGACTTGCGAATTTCGATAACCGATCGCTGCAATTTTCGTTGCACCTATTGCATGCCCGAAGAGGGAATGACGTGGTTGGATCGCAAAGATATTTTAAGTTTCGAAGAAATCGAACGGTTGGCGACGATCTGTGTGCATCGATTCGATGTCGACAGCATTCGTTTGACGGGTGGCGAGCCGACGGTGCGGGCGCACTTGCCGATGTTGGTCGAAAAACTCGCGCAACTGAAAGTGCCGAGCACCGCCAAGTCGCCGATGGCGGGCAAAAATATCGATATAGCGCTGACGACAAACGGCGCAACATTGCGTTTGCTCGCAGACGATCTCAAATCTGCAGGATTGTCGCGGATCAACATCAGCCTCGACACTCTGCAAAGCGAAAGGTTTCTCAAGATCACTCGTCGCGATCACTTAGCAAATGTCTTGGACGGAATTGATTCGGCGATTCAAGCCGGTTTTGCACCAGTCAAAATTAACGCTGTTATTCAGCGCGGTGTAAACGACGATGAAATTTTGGCACTTGCCAGTTTTGGGCGCGACAAAAAAATTGAAGTGAGATTTATTGAATTCATGCCACTTGACGCACAAGGTCAGTGGCAACGCAACGATGTAGTCGGTCAAGATGAAATCGTGGCGACGATCAACAACGTCTATCCACTTGAGCAAGTTGCAGCACGTGGCGCAGCACCCGCAGATCGCTGGCGGTATCTTGACGGCGCCGGCACAATTGGCGTGATTCCGTCGGTGACAAAGCCGTTTTGCGGTGATTGCGATCGTGTGCGATTGACTGCGGAAGGGCAATTTCGCACTTGCTTGTTCTCGACGACCGAGTTTGATTTGCGCGCCATGTTACGTGGCACCGCGACCGACGATGCGATCGCATCTGAGATTGCACGCGCAGTCGGCACCAAGTGGGCGGGACACGCGATCGGCAACGTCACATTCGTTCGACCTAAGCGCTCGATGAGTCAGATCGGCGGCTAGTCATGACGTTGAAGAATCATGTCTGACCTGAATTTTTCCCATCTCGACCCGATGGGTCGAGCCCGCATGGTCGATGTAACTCCAAAAGAACCGACGCATCGTCGCGCGGTGGCTAGGTGCAAAGTTTTTATGAAACCCGAAACAACGGCGGCGATCGTTAATCGTGAAGTGAAAAAAGGTGATGTGCTCGCCGTCGCGCGCGTCGCGGGCATTCAGGCGTCAAAGCGCACGGCCGAGATGATTCCGCTATGTCATCCGTTGTTGGTTGGGGCTGTGTACATCAACTTTGAATTCGGCGACGACCACATTGCGGTCGAAGCGCAAGTCGACACGGTTGACCGCACAGGCGTCGAAATGGAAGCGCTGCATGCTTGCTCGGTCGCCGCACTGACGATCTACGACATGTGCAAGAGCGCCGACCGCGCGATGGTCATTGGCGAACTCACTTTGTGGGAGAAGTCGGGTGGGCGACAGGGCACCTATCGGCGCGAGGCGTGAGGTTCGGGCGCTAGTTCATCCATAAATTTTTCTTGGCGGTTCCCATAGTTTTAAGGCTTTGAGAGGCTTGGGTAGTGATCTGGCCAACCCGTAATACACTTAGAAGACCTCATGAGCAAGTTAATTCTTCTGATCGTTGGTGCCGCTTGGCTGGCAGTTCTTTTGCCACCCCTAGTACGAGCCCGAATAAACAAATCACCGACAATTTCGGTGAGCCATTTTCGTCGTCACCTCTCGACTTTGCAGAGCTCTAATCTGCGCCATCCGCAGGGGCAGTTGAGGGGTATGTCTCGCGAACTGGCGCCAAACCAGAGCCGTTTGCGTCAGGCGAGTCATTTATCGCATCTAACCGGCCCGATTTTGCGACCACAAGGCACCCGCTCGCATCAGCCGCGCTCGGGCGATTTTTACGCTCGCGAACTTGTTCGTCAGCGCCGTCAACATACGGTTGTTGGTCTGGCTACAGCGGCGGTGGTTTCGTTGTTCTTGGCGTTCACGACTGGCTCGATCGTTTTGGTTTATGCGTTCACGCTGAGCCTGATTGGCTTGCTCGGTTATTGCTATTGGCTGGTGCAACTTCGCTTGCAGCGCGATAGCACGCGCTATATGCGTCAGTTTCGTAACCGCGCCGCCTAACTCGCCAAACAATTCAACGCTATTCGGGGCTGTAGCTCAGTTGGTAGAGCGGTACGTTCGCAATGTACAGGCCAGGGGTTCAATTCCCCTCAGCTCCACAATTCACGGTTAGGCGGTGAACACGGCCGAGTGGCACAATATCTGAGTGCCAAAATGGTCGACTATTCAATAGGCAGGGCGGGGCTTCGCAAATGACAATGACATGGACCGAGGCGAATCTTGCTGTTACTGCGCCTGGGCAGATTTTCGAACTGATAGACGCCGAGGTGTTTGGCGTCAAGATGCAGGTGTTCAAGAACGCACCAGCGCATCTGGGTCAGGTTTTTGCTGGCGCACGCGGCCATGGCGACAAGACGTTTCTCGTGTATGAAGGCGAGACATACACATTCACCCAAGCCATGGATCAAATTGATGCGCTGTCAAATCTGCTCGTAAACAGTTATGGCATCAAGAAAGGCGACCGAGTTGCGGTCGCGATGCGCAATTATCCCGAATGGGTGATGTCGTTCGCGGCGATCATCTCGGTTGGCGCCATCTCCGTGTCAATGAATTCGTGGTGGGTCGAAGACGAAATGGATTTTGCATTGCAGGACTCTGGCGCAACGGTTTTGATTTGCGATCAGCAACGCTTTGACGTCGCCGCGCAATGTTGCAAGAAACTCGGCGTCAAAGTTCTGGTTGTGCGAGCCGAGCAGCCGTTGCCGAGCGGTGTCGACAAATGGCAAGATGCTTTGGCGCCGCACTTGAAGGCGGCATTGAAATGTCCGGCTGTTGACATCAAGTCTGACGATGACGCAACGATTCTCTACACCTCGGGTACGACTGGTCGACCCAAGGGTGCAGTGTCGACGCATCGCGCGATCATTTCTTCGTTGATGGCATTCTCGTCGCGCAACACGATTCTCACAATGTCGGGCACGAAACTAAAAGAAGTAACGGGACCAGAAATACCAACTTCGTTTATTCTGATCGTGCCCCTATTTCATGTCACTGGTTGCGTACCAGTGATGATGAGTTGTTTCATCGCCGGCTTGAAACTAGCGATTATGTACAAGTGGGATGCTGAGAAGGCTCTCGAAATGATCGAGCGTGAGCAGATTACGAATTTTGTCGGCGTGCCGACGCAAAGTTGGGATCTCGTCAATTCGTCGGTATTCAACAAATACGACACGACGAGTTTGCGCGCGGTTGGCGGCGGCGGAGCACCATCGCCAACTTCGCTTGTCGGCAAAGTCAACGACAAAGTCAAAAATGGCAACCCGCAACTGGGTTACGGCATGACCGAAACAAACGCGTTTGGCCCTGCCATTACTGGTTCTGACTATTTGGCGCATCCGACCAGCACTGGTCGCGCAGTAGTGCCGATGCGTGTCGAAGTGCGAGACGAAAATCTAAAACCCTTGCCAACGGGTGAAGCGGGCGAGATTTGGTTCTTTGGCCCGATGTTGATTCGTGGATATTGGAAACGCCCCGAAGCAAATGCCGAGACGATCGTCGACGGCTGGCTGCGCTCGGGTGACATCGGCCGGATTGACGCCGAAGGTTTCGTATACGTCGAAGATCGTGTCAAAGACATGATTCTTCGGGCAGGCGAAAACATCTACGGCGCCGAGGTTGAGAGCGCGATCTACGATCACCCAGCCGTGCACGAGGCCGCGGTTTTTGGCGTGCCACACGAGCGCCTAGGTGAAGAGGTTGGCGTAGCGATTTTGCCGAAAGCCGGCGTGGTTCTTGATCCACAAGATTTGTGGAAGTTTCTCGAAGGCAAAATCGCAGCATTCAAAGTGCCGGTGCATGTCGTTGTGATGCAAGAGCCGTTGCCGCGCAATGCCGCCGGCAAGTTTTTGAAGCGCGAACTTCAACAACGCTTGACCAAGGGCGAACTTACAGCGACTTCTCGCACGAGTTAGTTTTCGCGTGCCCCCGGTTAATCTCACGACCGTCGATGGCGTGAGTCTTGATGCGTTGACGATCGGCAACGCGTTGGTCGATGTTCTGGCGACGGTCGACGAAAGTTTTTTGGTGCGCGAAAATATCGTCAAAGGTTCGATGAACCTTGTTGACATTCAGCGCTCGAAACATTTGCATTCGCTGGTGCACTCGCGCACCGAGATGAGCGGCGGCTCGGCGGCCAACACGGCCTATGGGTTGGCCAGCCTGAGTGGTAAGGCTGGGTTTATCGGCAAGATTTCTGCAGACCGTCTCGGTGATGCTTTCAAGCGTGATCTTGACACGGTGGGCGTGAGGTTCTTTCCGGGCGCGACTTGCACGAGCGAAGACACTGGTCGGTGTTTGATCGTCGTCACGCCGGACGGCAATCGCACGATGAACACGTTCTTGGGCGCAGCCTCGTTGCTTGACGCCGCAGATATTTCGCGTGAAGCAGTGCAGAGCGCCGCGGTCGTGCTTCTCGAGGGTTATTTGTTTGACCGTGATGCCGCTAAAGATGCTTTTCGAACCGCGGCCGAATATGCGCATGCGGCGGGGCGCAGGGTTGCGCTAACGCTTTCAGATTCGTTTTGCGTAGACCGTCATCGCGCAGACTTTTTGTCGCTGGTTAAAAACGACATCGACATTTTGTTTTCGAACGAAGACGAACTCAAGGCGCTATATCAAGTCGAGTCGATCAACGATGGGTTACATCAGTTGCGCGAAGATTGCGAATTTGCCGCCGTCACGCGCAACGAGCATGGGTCAGTCGTGATCGACGGTGACGAGGTCGTGATTATCGACGCCGAGCCAGTTGACAGTGTGGTTGACGCCACTGGGGCAGGCGACATGTATGCAGCCGGTTTTCTTTACGGCTTCGTGCGCGGCAAACCAATCGAGCAATGTGGCAAGATCGCCTCACTAGTCGCCTCAGAAGTCATCTCGCACATGGGGCCGCGACCGCTCGTGTCGTTAGCGACCGTCGTACCGAAAGATTTGTTGCTTTCTTAAACTTCGTCGGCCGGAAAGAAAGTTAGTTTGAGGTCGCCAAGGCGCACGAGCGTTGTCGCAATCCAACCGCCGAGGCTGCCAAAATTTTCATCCAGCAATTTGCTCGTGCCGTCCTGCAGGGTTTCTTCGGCGAGTTCATAGCTGCCTTCGTATGTCACTTCGATTGCATAGTCGAGTCGATCGGCAGATTTTGTGTCCGTCTGCGTTGGATGATTTATTTCAACCGTGATGCCCTCGCGATCCAATTTGCCCTTGCCAATCTGTGGGCTTTTGATCGGCGCGATGCTTTCGACAAGATTTGCGTCGGGCTGCGTAGTGAGTCGTTGCATGCGAAACACTATTTGCATTTCAATCTCTGGCGCTTCATGAAAAATCTCTTCGGTATACCATGCACGATAAATTGCCTGGCTCCAACTCGGCCAAGTCAGCGTGACATGGGCAATGACTCGCGGCGGTCGACCTTCGCCAGGCAGGCCGTAGCTCGTCTCCCAGACGAGATCGCCCAGCAAGACGTCTGATTGAAAATGTTCGTCAAATGCCTGGCGTTCAAGAAACGCATTTGAAAAGGCGTCGCGCAAGGCGCTAATCGCATCAGTAAAGACATGGTCCAACATGCAGTACTCACGCTAACAATGTGCCAAACTAAATGCTCATGAGTCTTGTGCAGGTTGAGCGAAAAGATGGTGTGGCGACACTAACGCTGAATAATCCAGCAGAGCGCAACACGATGACTGCCGAGATGGTTGCAGATATTTCGGCCGCGATGAACGATATCGAAGCCGATCAAAAAGTCGGTGCGCTTGTCGTCACTGGTGCGGCCCCCGCTTTTTGCGCAGGTGCGAACCTCGGCAATTTGGCCGAGGCCGACGGTGCATCACTGACGAAGA
>CAMBWL010000018.1 GCA_945871625.1 Bifidobacterium breve | reverse complement strand
GAAGCCTGGCTAGGTGGGGCAGTGGTTGATTTTATTGATCTGCAGTGGTTTCCGGTTTTCAACATTGCCGACTCATCGGTGACGATTGGTGCAACTTTGTTGATCTACTCATCGATAGTCAATGCGAGATTGAAGAACAAGTCATGAATCAAGAGACTTTTGGTGCCGATGAATCTGTCCCGCGCGTGATCGATGAATTTGTGCCCGCAGCTTTGGCTGGTCAACGCGTGGATCGCATTGTTTCGCTTGTCGCCGACATTCCCCGGGCCGCCGCCGCCGCCTTGATTGACGCAGGTGCAGTAAAAGTCGACGGTGTCGCGGTCAAAGCGGGAAAATTAAAAGTGACAGAAGGTCAGCAAATACAAGTTGAACTTGCTTTACTACCCAAGAAGCAGTTGCCGTTGCCCGAACCGAACATCAACATTGAAATTGTTTACTCAGACGAGGATGTGATCGTGATCAACAAGCAAGCGGGCATCGTTGTTCATCCGGGCGCGGGCAACCCGACCGGCACACTCGTCAACGCCGTGTTGGCAAAATTCCCCGAGGTAGCAACTGTCGGTGATCCGTTTCGCCCAGGTGTAGTTCACCGACTCGATGCGGGCACCACAGGTCTGATGGTGATGGCGCGTACCAATCGTGCCTATGAAGCTCTGGTTGATGCACTGTCTCGTCGAGTTGTTGTAAGAAGATATTTGGCGCTGGTTTGGGGTCATATGAGCGCGGCTTCTGGCGTGATTGATGCGCCACTTGGTCGCGATCAACGCGACCCGACGAAGATGTCGGTTCTAGCGGGCGGAAAAGTCGCCCGAACAACCTATGAAGTTCAACGGGCTTTTAATTTGCCAGTGGATTGTTCGCTTCTCGAGTGTGGCTTAGAGACCGGGCGTACGCATCAGATTCGTGTGCATTTGGCAACCTTGGGGCATGGCGTGGTCGGCGATGTCATCTATGGCGGTGCGAGAAGTGTGCTCTCATCACCAAGGCCGATGCTGCACGCAACTAGTTTGCAATTCGATCATCCGGTGACTGGCAAAGAAATGAAATTCAACGTTGCACTACCGCAAGATTTTTCTGCAGTCTTGGCCAAGTGCTCGCAAGGTACCGACTAGAAAAATTTTGCAAAACTGTCTATTTTTTGACAGTTGGCCAGGCTGCGGCACCTTTGGAAATTGCCACAATTTCTTCGAGTGTGTATTTGGCTAGATGCTCACGCATGTGTTCACTAGCCAGGTTCCACACGGCCAGCAATACACATTGACCTTCATGGTCGCAAGAACCATCTTTGTGTGGCTCACCAAAATCGCCGACAGAAATTGGTCCGTCTACCGCCGAGATAATTTCTGAAAGACGAATTTCGCCGGCTGGTTTGGCCAAGATGTAGC
The DNA here is from genome assembly GCA_945871625.1 of Bifidobacterium breve. Classification (GTDB taxonomy): domain Bacteria; phylum Actinomycetota; class Acidimicrobiia; order Acidimicrobiales; family Ilumatobacteraceae; genus BACL27. The sequence goes on along the minus strand of CAMBWL010000018.1, from coordinate 10,600 downwards.
CACCTCCAACCCCGCGCTTTGATTTGACGATGCCGGCGCCTTTGAGTGCCAAGAGAATTTGCTCAAGATAAGGCTGGGGAAGGGCGGTGCGTTCGGCGATGTCACGCACCGAAGTCGGCTCGGCTTGCTCGGCATGCAAACTAAGCGAGAGAAGGGCACGACAGGCGTAATCACCCCGGGTAGAAATTCGCACGCCCTAATACTATGACACTCAGACCAGTGCTGAAATTGCACTCCTGCGCGAATAGGGCTGCACTACTCTCAAGGGGCACAACATGGCAACTTCACTCACGACCGGTCCGCGGCTTCCTAACTACAAAAATGGCTGTGTCACTGGCATCATTCCTGCGTTGCTCGGCCCCAGCGGCACAAAAGAAGTTCCTGATTGGATGCCGAGTTGCGTGCAAAATGCCCGACAGGTAGTTCTGTTGGTGATCGATGGTTTGGGTTGGCATCAGTTGCAAAAAAATATCCAGCAATGTCCGACGCTGGCTGCGATGCAAGGTTCGGCGATCACGACGGTGGCTCCGACGACAACAGTAAGCGCGCTCACTTCAATCACCACTGGTCTCGCGCCTGCCGAGCACGGCCTAGTTGGTTATCGCATCGACATGGGCGGGCGAGTGATGCAAATGCTCAAATGGGGCGACGAGAAGGGCGATCTCAGAAATATGTATCCACCCGACCTGATTCAGCCCTGCCCACCGTTCATGGGCGCAAGCGTGCCGGTTTTGAGCAAAGCCGAACTGGAAGGTTCGGCTTTTACCGAAGCACATTTGCGCGGCGTGCGAGCGCGAGGTTGGCGTGCGGCTTCAAGCATCGCCGTTGAAGTCGGGCAACTGCTGCGCAGTGGTGAAAAATTTGTATACGCCTACTACGACGGTGTCGACAAGATCGCCCATGAGCGTGGATTCGGTCCTTTTTATGAAGCCGAGTTGCGTAGCGCTGATCAAATCGTCAAAGACATCCAAGAGGTTCTCACGCCGAACTCGGTGCTTTTGGTAACTGCAGATCATGGTCAAGTTATGGTTGGATCGAATACCAAATCACCTCACGCAGAAGTGCTGGCGATGACTAGTTATCAATCTGGTGAAGGCAGATTTAGGTGGCTTCATGCGCATGGCGGCACGCAAGTTGAGTTGTTAGCTCGCGCCGAGTCGCATCACTCTGATTGTGCGTGGGTTGTCAGCAAAGAACAGGTGATTGACGAAAATTGGCTCGGACCGCGACTTGGAGCGTCCACCCGAAAGCGTCTGGGCGACGTGGCACTCGTCGCTCGTGACCCAGTTAGCTTTGATGACGGCGCCGAAACTGGGGCATATTTATTGCAATGTCGTCACGGTGCTTTGACAGACGATGAACTAGATGTGCCGTTGCTCGCAACGGCAGTTAAGTGATAAGTTTGGCGACCCACCATGAAAAGCCCTGAAGATAAACCTGTTGAATCAGACCCGAAGACCGAAGTGATCGTTGAGCAAGAAGAAAGTGTGCTCGAGACCGTCACGGCACCTGCCAAAGTAATGCGAATTGGTTCGATGATCAAACAATTGCTCGACGAAGTCCACTCGATGACATTGGATACGCCGTCACGCGAGCGACTGGCCGAAATTTACGAGCGCTCGATCGTCGAATTGACCGAAGCGTTGTCGCCTGATCTGCAAGAAGAGTTGCGAATGTTGGCGTTGCCATTTAACGACGGTGAAGTGCCGTCAGATGCTGAGTTGCGCGTGGCCAAAGCGCAGTTGGTTGGTTGGCTTGAAGGTTTGTTTCACGGCATTCAGGCCACGATGTTTGCGCAGCAACTATCAATGCGTCAGCAATCTGATCAACGACAAATTCAGTCGGGTCAAACGCCCAATGCACAACCGGGGGATCGTCCGGGAACTTACCTGTAATGGGTAAGTCGTTTACGCACCTACACGTTCACACAGAATTTTCGATGCTCGATGGAGCGTCACGGCTCGACGAACTTGTGGGTCGTGCAGAGGCCGATGGCCAATCGGCTCTTGGTATTACCGACCACGGCAATATGTATGGGGTAATAGATTTTTATAAAGAGTGCACCAAGCGCGGCATCAAACCCGTGATCGGTACCGAGGCATATATGGCCTACGAATCACGCCATGAACGCCCAACTCGCCGCGGGCGCATTGACGACAGTGGCGGCGACACCGAGGCTGGAAAAAAACTTTATTATCACTTGACGCTTCTTGCCGAAAACAATGTTGGCTACAAAAATTTGATTCAGTTGGCGAGCCTCGCATTTCTTGAAGGCTATTACTACCAGCCGCGAATGGATTGGGAGTTGCTGACTAAATACAGTTCAGGATTGATCGCAACATCCGGGTGTTTGGGTGGACATGTTCTGCAGGCGCTCAAAAATGGCAAAGACGAAGAAGCATTAAAAACTGCGGCCCGGCTACAGGACATCTTTGGCAAAGACAATTTTTTTATCGAGTTGCAAGACCACGGCATTCCGTTGCAGATTGAAACAAATCCAAAACTTGTCGAAATCAGCAAGAAAATCGGCGCGCCGTTACTGGCGACAAACGATTGTCATTACACGAATCGTGAAGACAGTGGATCGCATGACGCCTTGCTTTGTGTGCAGACTGGCTGCACGATCCATGATCCCAATCGGCTCAAATTTGAGGGGCATGAGCATTATTTGAAAACTGCAGAAGAAATGCGGTGGTTGTTTCGCGAACAGCCGACTTCTTGCGACAACACTTTGTGGATAGCCGAGCGGGCGAAAGTAGATATTCAATTCAATGTTCCTGTCTTGCCGAATTTTCCGATTCCTGCGGGCTTTGCCGATGACCACGCATATCTTGAACATCTGACATGGATCGGCGCCAAACAACGTTGGGGCGAGAAACTCGCGGCCGAAGTTGTTGAAAGAGTGGCATACGAGTTGTTGACGATCAAGACGATGGGCTTTAGTTCGTATTTCTTGATCGTTTGGGACTTGGTGCATTACGCCCGCGAAAAATCGATTCGTGTCGGGCCTGGTCGCGGATCGGCAGCGGGCTGTGCAGTGGCTTACTCACTGCAGATCACGGACCTCGACCCAATTAAATACGACCTGCTGTTCGAGCGCTTTTTGAATCCTGGTCGTCGGTCAATGCCAGATATCGATATGGATTTCGACTCGCGTTATCGCGACGAAATGATTCGTTATGCATCTGAAAAGTATGGTCGAGACCACGTTGCACAAATCATTACTTTTGGCACGATCAAGGCGCGCAACGCTGTGCGCGATGCGGCAAGGGTTCTGGATTATCCCTACGGTTTGGGCGACAAGATCGCCAAGTTGATGCCACCAGTGGTGATGGGTCGCGACACGCCGCTCAAATATTGCTTCGAAGAGGACGATCAACACAAAGACGGTTTTCGCGCCGCGAGCGACTTGAGGGCCCTTTATGAGAGCGACCCCGACGTCAAAACGATCATCAAAACGGCGCGCGGACTAGAGGGCTTGAAGCGCAGCGTCGGCATCCACGCTGCCGCCGTGGTGATTACGAAAGAAAAACTCACCGAGTATTTGCCGATTCAACGCAAAGCCGAACCAGGTCAGCAAGCGGAGCATGCGCCAATCGTGACGCAATATGAAATGCACGCCGTTGAAGAACTCGGACTGTTGAAAATCGACATCTTGGGATTGCGCAACCTGGACGTAATCACCGACACGAACAAAATGATCCAAGAACTTCGGGATCCGAACTTTGACATTGACAAGGCACCTTTTGACGACGTCAAGACCTATGAATTGCTGCGTCGCGGCGACACGATCGGGGTATTTCAACTTGAGTCACCGAACATTCGAGCCCTGGTACGCAGCATGGTGCCGGGCACGATCGACGATTTGGCAGCGATTGTTGCTCTTTATCGACCAGGCCCGATGGGGGCGAACATGCACAACGATTTTGCCGACTTCAAAAATGGTCGAAAATCACCCCAGATTTTTCATCCTGATGCCCAAGATCTTTTGGGTGACACATATGGCTTGATGATCTATCAAGAAAGCATGATGCGAGTTGCGCAAAAGTTTGCCGGCTACAGCCTCGAAAAAGCCGATGATCTACGAAAAGCATGTGGCAAAAAAAATCGTGCGGACATGAAAAAGCAGCGAGCCAGTTTTGAACAGGGTTGCATCGACCGTGGTTACGGTCAAGATCTTGGCGAGACTTTGTTTGATTCAATCGAAAACTTCGCTGACTACGCATTCGGCAAGAGCCATGCATATGGCTACGCATTCATCGCATATCAAACTGCGTATCTCAAAGCGAATTATCCGATCGAGTACATCGCCTGCCTGTTGACAAGCGTCAAAGCCAGCTATGAACGGGCGGCAATTTTCTTGGCTGATGCAAGAGCCAGCAACATCACGGTAAAAACTCCTGACGTCAATACCTCTGGTGTTGATTTTGTGCCCGTGATCAGCGGTGATCAACGCGTCATCAGTTTCGGTCTTTCGGCAATTCGAAATGTGGGCGAAGCCCTGGTCAGCCAACTTGTCGAGTTTCGACGAGCAAATGGTCCGTTCACGTCGTTCTATGACTTTGCTGATCGGGCACCTGTGTCGACGCTAAACAAACGAACGGTCGAGTCGTTGATCAAAGCGGGCGCGTTCGATTCACTTGGCCACCCACGAAAAGGGTTGTTGTTGGTGTTCGAATCAATTATTGAGAACACGCTAAATCGTCGAAGAGAGCGCGATCAAGGTGTGATGAGCCTGTTTGAAAGCACGGCAGATTCGGCGTCAACTTATTCTGAGCAGATTGAAATTCCGGCGATCAACTACGAGAAGTCAGAACAATTGAAAATTGAGCGTGAGATGCTCGGCCTGTATGTCTCCGATCATCCACTTCGTGGGGTCGAAGGTCAGCTGCGTCGCAAAGTTGAATGCTCTTTGGCCGACCTTGAAGAAAGAGGAGATAGTGCATATCTGACGCTGGGTGGCGTAATCACCGCGGTCAATCGTAAATTCACTCGCAAGGGTGACCAAATGGCGATAATCACAATTGAAGATTTGCAGGGCTCATTAGACGTCAACATTTTCCCCAAGACGTATGCGAGTTATGGTCATTTGATTCAAGAAGACACGATCGTCACGGTGCGCGGACGACTGGACAAGCGTGAAGATTCGCATATTGCATTTAATGCGCAAGAATTGAAGATAGTCGAGCCGATGCGACCAAGTGACTTGAGCCTGCACATTGAGTTGGCGGGTCGTTCTTTGTCGCAAGAAGACATCGTCAATTTGCAAGAACTTTTGAAAGACCATGGTGGTCAAACCCCTGTGCAGTTGCACATGCCCGGTGGCAAGAGTTTGCGCTTGGCCCCCGAATTCAATGTTGACATTGACCGCGCAATCGGAGTTCTGCGCGCTTCATATGGCAACAGTGTCTATATCGGGTAGTGCCACATAGTTTGATTAGATAGCGAATAAGTCAAGGCAATCAAACTCACCATCGGAAATTGAAGATTTTGCTGGCAGACTGTAGGTGTTATGTCGCTCGTTGTTAAGACCATAGATGCTTCGGCTCTGGTCGACTCAGACCTTGACGATCTTGCGGCGATGGGTGGCGCTTTTGGTATCGGTGCGATTTCGAAAGCCAAAGAAGATTGGGTACTTTTCGCCAGCGCCAAACTTGATGGCAAGTTGCATGGGTTCATGTTTTCGACCCTTGAGCGCATCGGCGGTACACCGTGCGTGCTTTTGGGCATGCTCAGCGTCAAGCGCACATCGAAGAGAGATCAAATTCTCAAGGGTCTAATGAGCGAGGCTTATCATCGAGCCTTGATGGCATTTCCTGATGAAGATGTTGTAGTTGGTTCGAGGTTCGTGAGTGTTGAAGCGCTCGAGGCATTCAAGTCGCTCACAGAATTGATTCCGCGACCCGATCATCGCGCCGTAGGCGAAGAACGAGCATGGGGTAGGAGATTGGCGAGGCGCTTTGGTTGTGAGGCGCAGTATGACGAACAGTCGTTTGTCATCAAAAGCAATGGTCAAAGCGGATTTATGGATTTTGAATCCTTGAAACCAGGCAAAGCCCCGGCAGACGTTGCTAGTTTTTTCAAAAGTGTCTCAGCAAAAAAGTCTGGTGCTCTTGTCGTGCATGGCTGGACGATGACAGAAAACTTGCTGAAACTCGGCAAACACTAAATATCGACTATGCAGTTCGCGGACTGCGTTCGTTCGCGCAAAATGGTGCGTGCGTTTCGCCGTGATCCAATCGCGCAAGATCTTCTTGATCGAATCGTCGAAGTTGCATCTTGGGCGCCGTCAGCGGGCAAGACGCAAGGATGGCATTTGTTGGTTCTTCAGGGTTCGCAGACTGAAAAGTTTTGGGATGTCACTTTGCCAAAGCAAAAGCGCTCAAGTTTTCGTTGGCAGAAACTGCTCGATGCGCCGGTAATCGCGCTCGTCTTTGCAGACCCGCAAGCGTACTTAGATCGTTACAGCGAGCCGGACAAGTCGGCAACGAACCTAGGCAGCGAGACCTCATCTTGGCCGACGCCATATTGGACGGTAGATGCATCTTTTGCAACCATGCAGTTGTTGCTCGCGGCGCACGACATTGGTTTAGGGGCACTGTTTTTCGGAGTGTTTAATGGCGAAGATCAATTGCGGGAACATTTTAAAGTTCCCCAACAAATGCAATTGATCGGTGCGGTAGCGCTTGGATGGCCAATCGCCGAAAAACAAGGTGACAAGGGTGCGAGTGCCAAGCGGGTTCGGCGCAAGCCCGATCAAATAATTCATAACCAAGGTTTCAAACAATAAGAGCGAGCGCCTTCTCGAGTTCTTCAACGGTGGCAGCAGGTGCACTGCATGCATAATTTTGACAGACATAGGCAAATCCTGGCCGACGATCCCGCCATATTGGTGAATCAAACGGCTCGCCGAAAATTACTACGGCAGTTGGCAACCATTTGTTTTTGAGGTGATCGATCAGATCTGGGCGATGACCCGTCACGGCTATTTCGGTCATGCCTTTGTGGTGCAGGTGAACCGCGATCAGCAGGTTGCCGAACGCACTCGGCGCTCCCGCTGCAATTTTCGTGAACAATTGCAATATTGCGAGTGCGGCTTGGGTGAACTTTGCATTCCCCGAGATCGCACCAAGTCGCATCAATGCATTGGCCGCCGTTGAGTTTGCCGATGGGGTGGCATTATCGAGCAAATCTTTTTGACGAACGATCAGTTGTTCGGCGTCCTGGGCAACGGTGAATAAACCACCATTTTCAGCATCCCAATGGTGGGTGATCAAATCATCGGCAACCTGCTCGGCTCGAGCAAACCAAATGGCTTTGCCGGTTGCTTCTCCAAGACGAGTAAATGCATCAATCAAGTGTGCAAGGTCGGCAGCGAGCGCACGGTGCCGTGCTTTTGGCTGACCGGACTGTTGCCAACTTCTGAACCATCTAAACGAATCTGTATCGGGGTCTTGCACTCTGAGCTCGCGATACAAGAACTCACCATTTTGTTCTGCCATCGTCAACCAGTCGGCTCGCTTAAAAAGAGTCGCCGCTTCAACGAGCGATGCGGTCATCATCGCGTTCCATTCAGTCAGAATTTTGTCGTCCAAGAGCGGTCGATTACGCAGAGCACGGGTGGCGAGAAGCGTCGAGCGAATTTTTTCTACGATTGCTGATCGCTTGAAGTCGCCGCGATGATTCAATCTCGTCGGAATATTCTTGCCTTCAAAGTTTCCTGCGTCCGTGATCTCGTAATAGTCAATGGCGATCTTTGCTTCTTCGGGTGGCAAGGTTTCGCGCAGTTGGCTTGGGGTGAAGACATAAAAGTGTCCCTCATGCGAATGACCATATTCGTCCAGCGAGTCGGCATCTTCAGCGCTAAAGAAGCCGCCGCCTGAATGTCGTAAATCACGGGCAAGATACTCGACAATTTCTTCGCAGATTTGTTTGTAGGACTCACTTTTGAAGACAATCGCGGCGTGGGTGTATACACGCAGCAATAGTGCTTGGTCGTAGAGCATTTTTTCAAAGTGGGGTACCAGCCATTTTTCGTCCACGCTGTATCGCGAAAACCCACCACCAATATGGTCGTACATTCCACCTGAGGCCATCGCGTCCAAACTCGTGGTGACTATGGTCTTGATACTTTCGTCGGGCTTATCCAGATATTGCCGGATCAGTAAGTCAAGATTCATCGTGCTCGGAAACTTTGGCGCCGAGCCGAACCCGCCCCATTGCGAATCGAATGAGTTGGCGAATTGTTCGCAGGCGTCAGCGACCAGATCGAAACTGGGCAACGAAGCATCGGGTGTGATCGCCGCAGTTCTACCCAGCGACTCAATAAGCGCGTGGATGTTGTTTTCGATATCTGCGCGACGATTGTGCCAAGCGTCGTCGATTGCGGTCATCAGTTTCAAAAAAGATGGTTTAGGAAAGTAAGTGCCACCGAAGAATGGCTGACCGTCCGGACTCATAAAAACTGTCATCGGCCATCCACCGCGTCCTGACATTGCCTGAACTGCATCCATATATAACGCATCGATGTCGGGTCGTTCTTCACGATCAACTTTGATATTCACGAAAAGTCTGTTCATCATTTGTGCAGTTTCGAGATCTTCGAAACATTCGTGCGCCATGACGTGACACCAGTGGCACGCCGAGTAGCCGACTGAGAGCAAAATCGGCACGTTTCGAGATTTAGCTTCGGTGAAAGCCTGTGGACCCCAACTAAACCAATCAACCGGGTTGTCCTGATGTTGCCGCAGGTATGGGCTCGTCTCTAGTGCAAGGCGGTTTGGCATCTTGGATAGTTCTCCGGCGTTAAGTTTTGGACACGACTTCAACAACGACAGTTTTCCCCAGTTTTTGGTAGGGAGCTTTTGCCTCGGCAAAAATCCGAAGTTTGCATGATCCACTTTGATCAGTGGTCAAAACTTTTTTGACAATTTTGCACGGACCCGAAACAACTCGGGCACCTACGGCCCCTTTCGAGGCGCTCGCCACTAATTCGCTGATCGCGACATTCATACCAACTTCTAGGGTTGAAACCGAAGTCCAAATAGCCGAAACCTTCGGTGTCGTAGTCGAAAAACGCATTTGCGGTATTCCGCCGACCGAGATCAATGTGCCGAATCGCAAAAATGTGTCGATATCTCGTCGAAGAGGCGTATAGATATTTCTTTGCGCTTGAGAAATGGCGACACAATCAACTGGAATCGTCAAAGTTGCCTCGCCCGGCGAAAGACATCGGTACCACTGCAGTCTTTCGCTTTCAGGTAGTTGAATGGTGCCACCGACTGACTCTTGACCAACTTGGCCGAGTGACGAGACAGTTGGGAAAACAACGGTGTCAGGGAAGAAACCAAGACCTTTGAAGATTGCATAAGCGTCAACCAGCCCGACGCCGAATGTTTCGTCGCGTCCGGGTATGCCCAAATCTTTCGCCGTGGCGATGATTACTTCTCGAACTTGTTGAGCCGTAAAATTTGGTCGAGCACTGAATACCAGTGCGGCAACTCCACTGACGAATGCGGCAGCCATTGAAGTGCCGCTCATATTTATGTATGGCTCGCTGGCACCCGCGCATCTGCGGGATATATCCACGCTCGCATCGACGCGAATCGTCGAACAGATGTTGATGCCTGGAGCAGAGACGTCGATGTAGGTTCCGCGCTGTGCGAATGATGGTGAGTTCATTGTTTGATCTACTGCCGTCACGGCAAGAGTTAAATCGTTGCCGGCGGGGTAGGTGACATCGGCTTGTGGGCCTGCATTTCCTGCTGCGGCGACAACAAGGATTCCTTTGCTGGCTGCATACTCAAGTGCGGATTGCAAACCATTGGTTTGGGTTTTACCACCAAGCGAAAGATTGATTACCTTTACTCCCTGATCAGATGCATATCTGATCGCCAGCGCGAGATCCATTTCAGACCCGTCACCGCGCGAGTCAAGAATTCGAATCGGCAAAATCTGGGCATTTGGGGCAACTCCGGCGATACCAATGTCGTTGTTGTTTTGTGCGGCGATTATTCCTGCGACATGGGTTCCGTGCCCGATTATGTCGACATCGTTGGCGCCGTCAGTAACTCGACCCCTGATTATTGATCGTCCAGGCAAAAGATTTTGAGTCAAGTCTGGATTCAATCCAGAGCCAGAATCTATGACTGCCACGATCACGCCAGATCCCGTTGAGTGTGGCCAGACTTCGCTGATGTGTGCGGCTTGTAGACCCCACTGGTCGTCAAATGCCAGATCTTTGCCTTGCATCTTTGTCGACATGTTGACCGCCGCGATCACGGAAAAACTTTTGACTTGGTGACTGACTGTCGACGCCTCGAGCGTTGGCACAACTATCAAAGAGTTGCCGAGGACTGCAACTCCAATAATCCGAACTAGACGTCGAACAACAATTTTGTTTCTCGAATCTTTCAACAACTAAGCACCAGTGGAGTGAAAGCCACCATCAACATGGATTATTTCTCCGGTTGTGGCCGGAAACCAATCGCTGAGCATTGCCACCGTGCTCCGTGCCACTGGAGTTGAGTCGTTCACATTCCAGCCCAGAGGAGCGCGACCACTCCAAATATCTTCGAACGCCCCAAATGATGGGATCGAC